>CAMEQX010000347.1 GCA_945933905.1 uncultured Clostridia bacterium | reverse complement strand
CAAAATCCTCAAGGACAACCGCAACGACATAGCGTCAAGTTTTAACGATACCGCAACCGCAATGGAAATCAAAATGGGAAATACCTTTGACGAGGTTCTCCTTATCGACGATTTCCGCCCCTCGTCCAACAAAACCGAAACAAGCCGAATGCGAAATTCACTCGAAAAGCTCGTGCGATATTTCGGCGACGGCGTGGGAAAAAGCAGAGGCAACCCGTTGCTCACGCTCAACAAAGAGTTCAGACCGCACGGCGTCTGCGCGATTACGGGCGAATATCTGTACGGTGTTCCGTCATCGCTGTTGAGAATGCTTATCGTTCACGTTGACACGAAAACCTTTGACAAAAAGATGCTGAAATTCTATCAGGACAATCCGCTGATTTTCCCCACGCACATCAGATTTTTCATCGATTATCTGCAAGCGAATTATGATGTTCTTGTGAACCACATCAGAACACAATTCCCCATTCTCCGCGATGAATACAGAACGCGAAACTGGGAGTCAAGGCTTGTTCAGACGGCGGCCTGGCTGAATATTACCGCGGAAATAATCTTCAAATTTTACGCTGTTCAAATGAAACTTACCTCTCCCGAAGATGCCGAGCGGCAGTACGAGCAGTGCAAATTCGCGATTTCCGAGGCGGTCAATCAGAGCAACGAGCTTGCTACAAACACATCGCCGGAAAAAATGTTCCTGAGTGGAATGACAAGACAAATCCGCGACAAAAAGCTGCTTATCGCGGACTGCAAAAACGCGTACAAGCAGAACACCGAGCTGTACGCGGGCTTTCTCGACCAGGAGAAACGGCGGCTGTTTGTACGTCCGACAAAGGCTTTCAACGCCGTTTTGCAATACTGCGACAAAATGGATATGCGCTTTACCGAAACCGAAAGGTCCACGCGACAGGCGCTGATAGTAAACGGCTACATACAAGGTCAGTCCGAGGACGACAAGGAAAACACGAGTTATGTTGTCCGGCTTGACAACAACAAAGAGGTCAGAATGCTGGCGTTTTATCTTGATAAGTTGGAAAGTGAATACGGTAAAATTCCCTGTTATAACGAAAAATAATGATTAGTATTGTTACACTTTCGGCGCTTTGGCAGCCCATTTTAAGAAAAAATTTTGCGCTGTTTCCGTAAAATCTTGACAGAGAGGTTTGCGGAAAGTATAATAGAAAGAAAGGAGGACCGACTTATGAAAATTGCGATATATTCCCGAAAATCAAGATTTACGGGCAAGGGCGAGAGTATCGAAAATCAGATTTCGCTCTGCCGCGAGTATATTTCCCGCACAATTCCCGACGCTACGGACAACGATATTACCGTTTACGAAGACGAGGGATTTTCCGCAAAAACTCTCGACCGACCGCAGTTTCGCAGAATGATGGAGAGCGCCGAAAAACAGCCGTTTGATTACGTTGTTGTGTATCGGCTGGACAGAATAAGCCGTAATGTCGGTGATTTTGCCAAGCTCATTGAGAAGCTAAATTCAATGCACACCGCGTTTATCTGCATCAAGGAGCAATTCGATACGTCAACGCCGATGGGCAGAGCGATGATGAATATTGCCGCTGTTTTCGCGCAGCTCGAGCGTGAAACCATCGCCGAGCGTATCAAGGACAATATCGTTTTTCTCGCAAGAACAGGTCGCTGGCTGGGCGGTGTTACACCTTTGGGGTATTCGGCAGAAAAGACTGAAATCCGCGATGAAGAGGGCAAAAACCGCTCCGCGTTCAAGCAAAAAAAATCCCGAAGAGGTCAAAAAAATCAGGACGATTTTCAAGAAATATCTTGAATTTCAGTCAATTACACGGGTGCGCTCGTGGCTGATACAGCACGACTACAAAACCCGCGAGGGCTGCGATTTCGGTACATACGCAATCAGAATGATTCTCCGAAATCCCGTCTACTGCCCCGCCGACAAAGCTGCGTTTGAGTACTTCCGAAATCTCGGCTCAACGGTCTGCTTTGATGAAGATGAAATCGATGAAAACGCGGGGCTTATGCCGTTTTTCCGCACCATTCAGGACGGCAAAGACAACCTGCGCACTCCGCCGGAAAGCTGGTTTATCGCAAAGGGTAAGCACAAGCCTGTCGTCACCTCGGAGCAGTGGCTGAAAGTACAGGAATTGCTCCAAGAAAACGCGTCAAAGACGTTTTACCGTCCCGGCAGAAACACGGTGAGCCTGCTCACAGGGCTTGTCCGCTGCACAGAATGCGGCAGTATAATGCGCCCGCGCGTCAACAGCAGCAGCCGCAGTCTTCCCGACGGCACGCGAACTTTTATGTATATGTGTACGCTGAAGGAAAGCTCCAAAAAATCAAAATGCACGATGAAAAACATCAACGGCAACGAGCTTGACAAGCTGGTTTGCGACGAGGTTTTGAAGATAAACGAGCCGAGCGGTATTCTCAAAAGTCAGCTTGACGAAATGCTGAAAGCTCAGGATATCGACAGCTCGATAATCGAGGAAAAGTTGTCCGAGCTGCAAAGGCTGG
>CAMEQX010000346.1 GCA_945933905.1 uncultured Clostridia bacterium | reverse complement strand
GCGTGCAGCGCGGATTTATCCGCCTCGGAGTAAACCGCGACCGTCTTTATTCCGCGCTCTCGGCAGGCTCTCATCATGCGAATGGCCATTTCTCCGCGATTTGCAATAAGTATTTTATTAAACATTCCGTCAGCTCCCAACAATTATTCGGACTTGGGCTCGGCAACCGCAAAGGAAATCTCCGCGGTAACGACTTTCTTGCCGTTCACCTTGGCAACGGCTTTTCCGAAGCCGATAGGGCCTCTCTGCTCGGTCATCTCAACCGACAGCTCAAGAGTATCGCCCGGGAGAACCTGTCCTCTGAAACGCGCCTTGTCGATACCCGCAAAGAACGCGATTTTGCCCTTGTTCTCGGGAAGCGAAAGCGCACAAACCGCTCCCGCCTGCGCCAGCATTTCAATCATCAGCACGCCGGGGGTTACGGGCTGTCCGGGGAAATGCCCCTTAAACCAGTATTCATCGGGCTTGAGGTACTTTTTCGCAGTAACGCGAACGCCGGGTTCAAGCTCGGTTACCTCATCGATAAGCAAAAACGGGTCGCGATGAGGGATAATTTCTTTGATTTGCTCAAGATTTAAAGTCATAGCCGCTCCTTATTCAATTCTCATCAATTTCTGTCCGAATTCCACGGGCTCGCCGTTGTTGACGAGAATTTCCGCAACCTTGCCCGAAAACTCGCTGTTAATCTCGTTCATCAGCTTCATACTCTCGATAATGCACACAACGTCTCCCGCATTTATGCTGTCGCCGACTTTGACGTAAGCGGGCTTTTCGGGAGCGGGTGACGAATAGAACGTTCCGACGATGGGAGACGTGATGAAATTGCCCTTTGCCTCCTCAACAGGCTTTGCTGCAGCCGCGGGAGCGCTCTGTGACGACATTGCAGGCATCTGCGGCATCGGCATCGGCGGGATAACGGGAGCTGCGGGGCGGCACTCGCCCTCGATTACGATATCCATTTGCTCGGTGCTGATTTTGATTTTGGAGAGCTTGTTCTCCTTGACGATTTTCGCGAGCGCCTCAACGCACTCCACGGTGTCCTCGATAGGTGTAACGGTTTCTTTTTCCTTTGTACTCATTATAAATCCTCCGAAATTCAGTTGTCGTTAATCCTCAACAGGAACAAGGCAGATGCAGCCGTTGTGACCGCCGAAGCCGAGCGAGTTGCTCAGCGCCGCGGTTATCTTCATCTCGCGCGTTCCCTCGGGAACGTAATCGAGGTCGCACTCGGGGTCGGGATTTTTCAGCCCGAGCGTGCGGTGAACCTTGCCGTTCTTGACGGAAAGCGCGGTGACAATCGCCTCAACGCCGCCCGCTGCACCGAGAAGGTGTCCCGTCATCGATTTTGTGGAGTTTATCGCAATATTCTTCGCGTGTTCACCGAAAGCCGCCTTGATAGCCTTGGTTTCGGTCATATCGTTCATGTGAGTGGAGGTGCCGTGAGCGTTGATATAATTTACCTGCTCAAACGGAATTCCCGCTTCCTCGACAGCAAGCCGCATTGCCTGCGCGCCGCCCTCTCCCTCGGGGTCGGGGCTGGTTTCGTGATAAGCGTCGCAGGTTGAGCCGTAGCCCTTGATTTCCGCGTAAATCTTCGCGCCGCGAGCCTTTGCGTGCTCGTATTCCTCGAGAACGACAATTCCGCAGCCGTCGCCGAGAACAAAGCCGCTTCTCTCCGCGTCAAACGGCGTCGAAGCCTTGTCAACGTCCTGAGAACGCGTGATTGCCTTCATATTGTTGAACGAAGCGAGACAGAAGCCGATATCAGCGTGTTCCGTGCCGCCCGCAAGCGCCGCGTCAAGATAGCCGTGCTTAATCATTCTGAAAGCCTCGCCGATTGACTGCGTGCCGGTCGCGCAAGCCGTGGTTACGCAGAAATTCGAGCCCTTGAAGCCGAACTTGATAGCAACCGTTCCCGCCGCCATATTTCCAATCATCTTGGTTATCGTGAACACGGAAACGCGCTTGTTGCCCTTTTCACGATAGTTGAACATTTCCTCATTAGTGGTTTCGATACCGCCGATACCGCTTCCGATAACGCAGCCGACTTTAAACGAGTCGAGGTCCTTCAAATCGGTTCCCGCGTCCTTGAGCGCCTGGTCTGCGCAGAAAACCGCGTACTGCGTGATAACATCGCTTCTGCGAACCTCTTTCTTGTCGATAACGCTCGTCGGGTCAAAGTTCTTTACTCTCGCGACAACGTTCAGATTATCGGGTTCCTGGTCGGGAAACCACGGCGCAAGCTCAAAGCCGTGCTTGCCTTCCAAAAGGCTGTTCCAAAGCTCCTCGGGGGAATTTCCGCATGGAGAAACGCACCCCAGTCCTGTAATTACAACTCTTCTTTCCATACTTCCTCCGAAAATTACATACTAAGTCCGCCGCTGATTTCGATAATCTGCCCCGTGACATAAGACGACTCCTCGCCGCAAAGGAACGCGACAACATTCGCGACCTCGTCCGCCGTGCCGTAGCGCTTCATCGCAATCTGCGCGAGAATTGCGTTTTT
>CAMEQX010000345.1 GCA_945933905.1 uncultured Clostridia bacterium | reverse complement strand
CGCGCCGTTTTCCGCTTTCGGACGAAACAGGCACTCGCACATCAGCTGCGCCAGCTCGTGCTCGAGCTTTTCCCCCGAGAGAGCGTAGCGGTCGTCGAGCGCCGAGCCGACAATCTCCGTGCAGCGCATTCCCCAGCGCGACGTTGTTGACGTGGAAATCGCCGCGTCGTAAAGGTCGAGGAGCGCCGCAGAGAGCTTGCTGTAATCGGGATAAAGCGCGCAGCACTCCGACAAAGCATAAGCCGCAAGCGCGCAATCCGCGCGGGGAAGCGCGTCAAAATCCGTGAAAAGCGAAACGCTTATTCTGTTTGTTTTAAAACGGCGGTCGGTTATTCTGTTGAAAAACACGCCGTCCGAAATTTGCTTTCGTTCAAAAATAAAAATCAACTCCCGAAAAAAATTGCAAAAATCCATACTATATTATTATAACACATTCTTTCGTGGATTTCCATAGCTTTTTTGTGAAAAAAGGTAAAAAAACGGGGTTCTTAAAAAAAGAACCCTTAAATCAAATGATAAAATTATGTGTAGAACAAAAGAAAGGAGACAACTAAACAAACAAACGATAAGGAAGTCAAATTCAATCCGTATCCTTTGTTTGATTAAATTATACAGCAAAAGATAAAAATTGTCAATAGTTTTATGGTATTTTCCACAAATTCTACAAATTCTCACTTGATTATTAAACAAATTGCCTACAAATCCAGCGAAAATTCCCTGTAAACGTTTACACAAGCACGGGGCTTTGTTATTTTTTGGAAAAATCAAGAAAAACGGCATTGCTTTGAGGAAAAATATGAATTTTTTCTGCGAAAAGGCTTGACAAAACGATTTAGGTGTGGTATAATAATTAAGCCGCTTGTGCAGGGTTTTTTAAAAAAGCATTCGGCTTTGCCCTTTCACAGCGAGTTCTTAAAAAAGAGGTATGAAAGTATGTACGCAGTAATCGAAACAGGCGGAAAGCAGTATCAGGTTAAAGAGGGCGACACCATCTTTATCGAGAAGCTTGAAGCAGAGGGCGAAATCACCTTCGACAAGGTTGTTATGGTAGGCGGCGACGGCTCCGTAAAGGTTGGCGCTCCTTATGTTGAGGGCGCTTCCGTAAAGGCAAAGCTCCTCAAGAACGGCAAGGCTAAGAAAATTACAGTTTTCACCTACAAGCCGAAGAAGAAAAAGCAGGGTCACAGACAGCCGTACAGCCAGGTTCAGATTGAGGCTATCAACGCGTAATGCTGAAATGTGTGTTCTATAAGAACGGCGGGAGCTTTTCGGGCTTTCGGATAAGCGGTCACGCGGGCTATGAAACCGAAAACGGCGACGTGGTTTGCGCGGCGGTGAGTTCAGGCACAATGCTTGTCTGCAATACCATAACCGATTTCTTCAAGGTTAAGGCAGATGTCGAGGTTCTCGAAAATCAAATCACGCTTTTGCTGAAGGAGAAAAACAAGTCCGCAGAACAGCTTCTGGAGTCGTTTTTCACGCACATTGAGATGATAGCACGGGATTACACAAAGGTAAAAATCGAAATCAAGTCGGGAGGAAAAGAAAATGATTAAAATTAGTTTACAGTATTTCGCTCATAAAAAGGGAATGGGTTCGACCAAGAACGGCCGCGACTCCGAGTCCAAGAGACTTGGCGTAAAGCGCGCTGACGGTCAGTTCGTGCCTGCGGGAAATATTCTCGTTAGACAGCGCGGCACTCATATTCACCCCGGAAGCAACGTAGGCAAGGGTTCTGACGATACCCTTTACGCGCTTATCGACGGCACCGTTAAGTTCGAGCGCGTTGGCCGCGACAGAAAACAGGTCAGCGTTTACGCCGAGGCTGAATAATTGAACCTTCGATGAGTACAAAAAGCCGGATAGTCTTTATCCGGCTTATTTCTCGTTTTAGCGGTGTTGGAATAGACCGAGAAAATTCGGTTAAAGTATAAAAAAGGAGGCGCGCTATGTTCGCGGATAAGGTTAATATTTCGATAAAGGCAGGCGACGGCGGAAACGGCGCGGTGTCCTTTCACAGAGAAAAATACGTTGCGGCGGGCGGTCCCGACGGCGGTGACGGAGGAAAAGGCTCGGACATCGTTTTTGTCGCGGACGACAGCCTGTCAACGCTCATAGATTTCCGTTACAAGAAAAAATACGTTGCTCCGAACGGTGAACCCGGCGGCGCAAAACGCTGCTCGGGAAAGTCGATGGAGCCGACCGTTATCAGAGTTCCCCGCGGCACTGTCGTAAAGGACGCTAAAACCGGCAGAATTATGGCGGATATCTCGGGAGATGAGCCCGTTGTTATCGCGCGCGGCGGCAAGGGCGGCTGGGGAAATATGCACTTTGCAACTCCCACGCGGCAAATTCCGCGCTTCTCGAAGCCGGGCTTTCCGGGGGAGAAATTCGAGGTCACGCTGGAGCTGAAGCTGCTCGCGGACGTTGGTCTTGTTGGATTTCCAAACGTTGGAAAATCCACGTTAATCAGCGTTGTGAGCGCCGCGAAGCCCAAAATCGCGAACT
>CAMEQX010000344.1 GCA_945933905.1 uncultured Clostridia bacterium | reverse complement strand
AAACCTACATATTATAATAAAAAAAAAGAAATCAAAGAAAAAGAAGAAGAAGAAACGCCTGCGGCGCAGTCGAAGTCTTTTTATTCAAAAAAATCCGTCCAAAGCGCCAACAGCAGCTTCACTCTCGGCGATATTTTGAACAAAATCAACGCGCGTTAGCTTTTATCACTTCCCGATAAACTCGCGAATTCTCGAAAACGCGCTCTCCAAATGCGCAATCGAATAAGCGTAGGAAACGCGCACAAAGCCCTCGCCGCTCTCGCCGAAAGCGTTTCCGGGAACAACCGCAACCTTCTTCTCGAAGCCAAGCTTTTGGCAGAATTCCTCGCTTGTCATTCCCGTTGACTTGATGCACGGGAAAACGTAAAACGCGCCCTCGGGCTCAAAGCAGTCCAAGCCCATATCGTTGAAATTCTTCACGCAGAGCCGTCTGCGCATATCGTATTCGGCTATCATATGGTCAACATCTGCGCGGCATTTTTGTATAGCCGCAATCGCTGCGTATTGGCTCACCGTGGGGCTTGACATTATGCAGTACTGGTGTAATTTCAACATCTGCTTGATTATCGGCGCGGGTCCCGCTGTATAGCCCAGCCGCCAGCCCGTCATCGCGTAGGTCTTCGAGAAACCGCTGATAACAAGCGTGCGCTCGCGCATTCCGTCTATCTCGGCGATTGAAACGTGCTTCTCGCCGTTGTAGGTCATTTCGGCGTAAATTTCGTCCGAAGCGACAATTATGTTCGTGTCTCGGAGAACCTCGGCGATTGCTTCCAAATCAGCTCTGCGCATAACCGCTCCCGTGGGATTGTTCGGGTAAGGCAAAAAAAGCAGCTTGGTGCGCGGGGTGATTTTCTCCTTGAGAGCGGCGGCTGTAAGGCGGAATTTGTCCTCAGCCTTCGTCACAATCGGCACGGGCACTCCGCCCATCATCTTCACAATCGGCGCATAGCACACGAAAGACGGCTCGGGAACAAGCACCTCATCGCCGTCCTCGATAAGCGCGCGGACAGCAAGGTCGATTGCCTCGCTTCCGCCGACCGTGATGATAACCTCGCTTGCGGGGTCATATTCCGTGTGGATAAAGCCCTTGAGGTAGTCGCAGACCGCTTTTCTAAGCTCCATAAGACCGCTGTTGGCGGTGTAAGCGGTTTTGCCGCGCTCGAGGATATTTATAGCTTCCTTGCGCGCTTCCCAAGGGGTTTTGAAGTCAGGTTCACCGATAGACAGGGAGATAACGCCCTTTACGCTTTGCGCGATATCGAAGAACCTTCTTATACCCGAGGGCTGCATACTGCTGATGCTCTCGGGAATGAGTTTGTTATAGTCCAAGATAATTGCTCCTTTTCAATGTTCTCACGGGCTTATCATATCTCTGTCATCGAAGAGTTCTTCGTTGAAGACGTGGTGTTTTTCTTTATAGCGGCGGAGAATGAAGTGAGTTGTGGTTGAGATAACTCCGTCAAGGACAGCAAGGCGTTCGCTGACGAAAAGCGCGACATTACGCAGGCTTGTGCCGCTGATTGTCACCATAAGGTCATAGGGACCGGAGAGGAGGAAAACGCTGTCGATTTCCTCGTAGGACATAATGGTGTGGGCGAGGTCGTCGAAGCCGCGGTCTTTGATGGGGGTCATTTTGAGTTCAATCATTGCGGTGACGGCGTTGTCGTCGGCTTTTTCCTCGTCGATGATGGCGGAGTAGCCCATAATAATGCCCTCGCGCTCAAGGCGGGTGATTTCGTCGGCGACGGTTTGTTCGGTTTCTCCGAGCATAACGGCGATTTCCGCGTTGGAGAGGCGGGCGTTCTGCCGGAGGACGTCAAGAAGTTTGGTTGTGTTCATTTATAATCTCCTTTCGGTTTGGTATCACTGGGGGATTTTCGCGGACTTGCGCGTGGAATTATTGCTTTGCGGTAATCGAGCACCGCGTAGCGCCAAAAGTCTTTTTGGAAGCCTTGAAACCTTTTTCTTCAGAAAAAGGTTTCAAGCCGCCGGAGGCACTGAAGCGCGAAGCGCGTCTACTTGCGGCGAAGCCGCGCAAAACGCGTCAGCAAGCGCAAAGGGGTCTGGGGGAAACAAGAGTTTCCCCCAGAGGAAGGGGGGTCGGGGGAAACCCCAAGGGGTTTCCCCGAGCAATTTCGTTGGTTCGAAGCCAACGAAATTGCCGAGAGCGCGCAGGAACAAAGTTCACTTCGCAAAGTAGTTTCCGAGAACCCGAGCTTGTTCAGCCAAGCAGTCAAAAAGTTTCCGAATGATACCGATATATCTTTACACAATATATTTTACCACAAAACAAAAAATTTGTAAAGAACTTATTTACAAATCGCAAAAAAAATAGTATAATAGAAATATATTGCGTATTAAACGCGAGAAAACGGAGGTAAAAATATGAGAGCAGTTGTGGCTGTAATAGGTAAGGACACGGTAGGAATTCTGGCGAGAGTGACGGCAATCTGCGCCGAGCACCGCGCGAACGTTATGGACGTAACCCAGAACGTTATGCAGGATTTGTTCGCGATGAC
>CAMEQX010000343.1 GCA_945933905.1 uncultured Clostridia bacterium | reverse complement strand
GCTCGAGTTCGCGGGCGGCTATAAGCTGTCGGTGCGCAGCTGTTCAATCGAGGCTGCGGCAAACGAGCTTGCGGCGTTTCTCACGGCTGAAACGGGAAACGGCGGCGGTCATTTCAACAAAGCAGGCGGTTTTATCGGCAAAGACGCTTTGAAAAAAGTCACCGACAAGCCGATTGAGCGATATCTCGCTCAGCGCGTTGAGGAGTATCTGACGTGCTATGACGTGGTGCGTTTCACGGACGGCATAAAGGAGCGCGAGACGTTCTCTCGTTTTCGCAAAAAGGCGGGAATTTTCGGCTATGTCAAGTCAACGGACGTTGCGCCCGAGGGCAAGGAATTCCGCATAAGAACGCTGGAAGGCGATGTTTTGGTGACAAGCCGCGAGGATATCTATATTATGATAGGCTCGATTGGCGAGGTTTATCCCGTTGAAGCGGGCAAATTTCACGCGAAATACACCCCGCTTGACGAGGCGTTTTCGGGCGAATTCGAGTATGCGCCGTCCGTTATCGATATCGCGGCGGGGCAATCTCACGAAATTCTTCCCTTTGCGAAAAAATGCCGCTCGGGACAAGGCGCGGTTATTCTCGCGAAGCCGCTTGAAAAGTTCACGAAGGTGTTCAGCGCGTGGAATTACGAGGGCTATATGGCAGGGCAAAAGGGAGATTTTCTTTGCTACACCGACGGCGACGACAACGATGTTTACGTTGTTAAAAAGCAGATTTTCGATAATCTCTATGAACCCCTTGAATAACAAAAAACCGTGGCTTAACGTCACGGTTTTGTTGTGTTTATTTTTCGTAGCATTCCATACCTTTTCGGTAAAGCGGGGTTGAAATCAAGAACGAAAGAGCGAGCAGACCAACCGATATCCCGGGGATAACCGCCGAAAACGTGCGGAAAGCCGTGCCGTTTAAGATGTTGATGAAGTCCTGAACGATGGTGTCGCTGAACAGGAACGAAATGTCCCCGAAAAGCCCGTAAATGCACACCGCAAGCAAAACTACGCCGATGGAAACCGCTTTGATTTGCGAGCCGTGCTCCGAGCCGAAGCGAAAGTAAAACGGGAACTCAAACGCGGTTAAAGCAACCGTTATTCCGAAAGCAGAAAGCCCTGTTCTCATCATTGAAATCAGGTTTTCACCCGAAATCGCCGACAAAATCCCGCAGCAAATCAAACTTGTGAGCAACGTCGCAACGTTTAATCCGAGCGAGAAGATATATTTTTCGGCGACCTGTCCCTTGAAGGAAAGCGGCGTTGAAACGGCGAAGCAGCACCATTTTTCGCGCTCGTCATAGTGGAAAAGCTCGGAGTTTGTGAGCAGAAAAATTATGTACGGCACAATCAGGCAGACGTTCATTCCAAACTGCACGGAATAGTCGTTGCCGCCGAGAAGCGCGATAATAAGCGCGAAAATCTGCGAGCCGATAATTGCCCCGAGAGGCAGCTTAAAGGTTAAAAGCTGGTTGTAAAGAAGTCCGCGCATTATTTCTCCCTCCTTTTGTAAGCGGCGGTTGTGAGGAAAAGCCCTGCCGCGATAATTCCCGCGATGATAAGCGGCGAGAACGGGAAAATCGTTGTGCAAAAGCGCAAAATGTCATCAAACGAGAGATTGAGCTCGACATTATTCAGCGTCATAATCAGCCCGACAACCGCAAACGGAAAGACAAAAATTATCAGAAGATGAAGCCCCGCCTTGTCGCGTGACGCGTGCATAAAGGTTTGGAAAATGGTCATAAGCACGCTGAACAGCAAAATTATTTCTACGCACGCGAACATTGTCGCGCAGTTCTCAACGGCAAACGGGATTTCCAAAGCCGCGCAAAATGCTGTCGAAAGGCCGTAAGCAAGCGCAAGTCCGAGAACGAGATAACAGCTCATCAGGATAAATTTCGCGGCGGCGTATCTGAACGGGGTGATGGGAGTGGATTTGCGGAACATTCTTTGTAAAAGGTTCGCTTCACTGTCCGCGGAGCTTGCCGACTGCACGGTAATTCCCGAAATAAACGCGATAAGCGGAAGCGAAACTGTGCTGATGATGTTGAAAAAGCCCTCGTAAGCGACTTTGGGGAGCAGCGCGAGGTTTCCGAAGCGAAAGCTCAAGGCGGTGAGTCTAAACAGTCCGGCAACGGCTATTGCGCCGATTGCGCCGAAAATCAGAGCTTTTCTTGACCGCAGAAACTCCTGATAAACAAGACCTTTCATCAGCTCCACTCCTTTTTCTCGCGGTTTACATAGAACAGCATAATCTCCTCGAGCGTGGTTTTTTCGATGAGGAGGGCGGGGTATTTTTTCTTGCATTGTTTGCGGTCGGAAACCATAACTTCCGCGCCGAAATCGTTAATTCTCGCGCTGATAAAGTCCTCGGGCGCGATTTGGGAAAGCTCGTCTTTTTTGCACTTGATAACGCCGTGCTGCTCGAGGATTTCGTCTTTAACGCCTGTGAGGAGGATTTTTCCCTTGTCGATAAAGGTAACGCAGTCGGCGATTTTCTCGAGGTCGCTTGTGATGTGGGAGG
>CAMEQX010000342.1 GCA_945933905.1 uncultured Clostridia bacterium | reverse complement strand
CTGCTCACAAAGGGCGCGCGTGCGGGAATTCACGTTATGTTTGTCTGCGGCAGCGCAAGCGGCTTGCCGAGCAGCCTCATCCCGCTGTTCAGGCACAAGGCTGTGTTCCCCTGCCCCGCTGTTGACGCGGAAAAGCTGCTCCGCTTTACCGAGTGCGAGCTGCCCGAGGGCGCGTTCAGACTGTCCGATGATTACGATGAATTCACCGTTTTAACCTACGAAAACTGCAAAAATCTCGTAGAAGCTTGATTTCATAACAAACAAAAATCACCTTTGAATGAGTCAAAGGTGATTTTTTTTAGTCATTAGTTGTAATTCGACAAGAGATAATTCACCCACTCGTCGTAGATTTCGCGCTTTGTCTTTCCGAAACAATCCTCGTAATTCTGAGTTTTGACAAGGCGCAAAACCGTTTCCCAGCCGTAACTTTTCTCGAGATATTCAATATAAGTATGTGCGAAAATGTACCCGCCGCAGTCCGAAAAAGTTATGGGATTTGAAGTGCAGGTGACTTCAAAGGACGGGATTGAGTCGAGATATTCCCGTGAAAGCGGCTTTCCGTTGCTGAGATAAAGCGCAATTCCCTCCGTCAGCCATAGCTCAACGCGGCTGTTAATCCCGCTCACATAGGCGTGAACAATTTCGTGCAAAACAGCAAACTTGTTGTTGTCATAGTCGTGGACTTTCCCGGGATTTGCCGGCGAGGTCAGGATAACGCTTGTGCCGATATTGTCGCCGATGTACCAGTCAAGGCTCAAAAGCGGCGCTATAAAGCCATATTTCTTGGTTTGCATCGTGCTTTGATTATCGTAAATATAGACGTTTATATCCTGTTTTTCCGTAAATCCCAGCTTCTGCGCGATTTCAGCCGTTTCGCCGTCGGCATACTGAAAAACGTCTTTCGCGGCGGCTTCCTCGGTTTCGTAGAACACATTCACCCATTTTCCGCTAAGCTTAGTCATTTCTGCCGTTTTTAAGCTGAACGTAGGGATAAAATTCACGAAAACAACAGCTCCGAGAAAAACCACAACCCCAAGCAGAATTATCAGCAAGCGCTTTTTCTTTGACGCTTTTTTCATCGGTTTATTTTGAAACAAGCGCTCTCGCCGTTTTCACAATGTTATCAGCCGTCAAGCCGAACTCAACCAGCAAGTCCTTCGCCGCGCCGCTGTGTCCGAAAACATCCTGAATGCCGATTTTCACGACAGGCACGGGGTACTCCTCAAGCACAACATCTCCGACCGCCGAGCCCAAGCCGCCGATTACGCTGTGCTCCTCAACGGTGACGATTTTTCCCGTTTCGCGCGCCGCCTTGATGATAAGCTCGCGGTCAATCGGCTTGATTGTGTGGATATTGATAACGCGCGCGTCAATTCCCTGCTCCGCAAGCGCTTTTCCCGCCTCAATCGCCTCGGCAACCATAAGTCCCGTCGCGATAATCGTAACGTCCTTGCCGTCTTTGAGCGTGATACCCTTGCCGACCTCGAATTTGTAGTCGGGGCTGTTGTAAACGGGGATTGCAAGACGTCCGAAGCGCAGATAAGCGGGTCCGACGTGCTCCGCCATCGCAAGAACAGCCGCCTTCGCTTCGATGTAATCCGCGGGGTTGATGACGGTCATTCCGGGGATTGTCCGCATAAGCGCGATATCCTCGTTGCACTGGTGCGTTGCGCCGTCCTCGCCGACAGAAATTCCGCCGTGAGTGCCGCCGATTTTCACGTTAAGTCCGGGATAACCTATCGAATTTCTAACGATTTCATAAGCTCTGCCCGTTGCAAACATCGCGAAAGAGCTTGCAAAAACGAGCTTTCCCGTGGAAGCAATTCCCGCGGCAATTCCCATCATATTCTGCTCGGCAATTCCGCATTCAAAATGCTTTTCGGGGTACGCTTTCTTGAAAATCGAGGTCTTGGTTGCCGCAGCCAAATCCGCGTCAAGAACCACTAAATCGGGGCGAACCTCCGCAAGCGCCACAAGTCCGTCGCCGTATCCCTCTCGGGTTGCTTTTTTATCCATCAATCTACACTCCCTTCAAGCTCAGCAAGCTGCTCTCTGAGCTGTTTCATCGCTCTTTCGTAATCCTCGTCGCCGGGCGCTTTTCCGTGCCAGTCAATCGAGTCCTCCATATAATCAACGCCCTTGCCCTTGGTTGTTTTCATAATGATAACCGTGGGCTTCTGGACAACCTTTTCCGCTTCGTCAAACGCTTTTTCCATCTGATTAAAGTCGTGTCCGTCAATGTTTATGACGTGCCAGCCGAACGCCTTGAACTTCTCGTCAATCGGGTACGGCGACATAACCTCGCTTATTTTGCCGTCAATCTGAAGGTTGTTGTTGTCAACAATCGCGACAAGGTTGTCCAGCATATAATGCGACGCGAACATTGCCGCTTCCCACACAATTCCCTCCTCGATTTCGCCGTCGCCGAGAATTGCGTAAACCTTGTAGCTGTCGCAGGAAATCTTGCCCGAGAGCGCCATTCCGCAAGCTCCCGAAATTCCCTGTCCAAGCGAACCCGTGCT
>CAMEQX010000341.1 GCA_945933905.1 uncultured Clostridia bacterium | reverse complement strand
TGTACGAGCTCACGGAAGGCTCAAACTGGTGGCAGCGCGAGGTCCCGAGTGATGAAGAGCTTGCGGACGGTCTGGAAAATCTTGAAAAAGTCGGAAACAAGGTGGATTTCGTGGTGACCTATGAGCCGCCCGCGAAAATGCGCGAGTTCCTCACGGCAAACACCGAGCGAAACCGCATAAACACTTATCTCAGCGAGGTTTTCGATAAAATCGAATTCACAGGCTGGTTTTTCGGAAAGCTTCATATAAACAAGTTCATTCCGACAAAATATCACGCAGTTTACGACGGGATTGTTCCCGCCGATAACACAAAAATAAAAAAGAAAAAAACAGGCAAGAAAGGTAGTAAAGAAAATGGCTGAAATTACATTTGAAATCACAAAATCGCTCGGAGTTATCTCCGAAACAGCAAAGGGCTGGACGCGCGAACTGAATATGGTGAGCTGGAACGAGCGCGAGCCGAAGTTCGATATCCGCGACTGGAGCCCCGACCACACCCGTATGAGCAAGGGCGTTTCGCTCACAGAGGAGGAGATGGAGAAGCTGGTTGAGCTGTTTAACACGCGCGATGAAGAGGACTCCTTCGAGTAATTCAAAAACAAAAGCGGGGTTTTGAGCCTCGCTTTTTTGCTAAAAGAAACACGCGGACAGCCGAAAAAGCCGTCCGCGCTTTTGGGTATCTGAAACAGCCGCCGCGAAAAATCGCTGCCTACGGCTATTCTGAGGGTAAAGAGCGCTGCTCCTCGCCACCTTCGGCGCGGCTGTATTTTCTACCCTGCCGCATTTTATGCCGAAAGCGCCGAAAGCGTTACCATCTCATATTTGAATATTTGAATACGTTTTCAAAGCCATCGCCGAGATTTTCAGCCCATCTGACAATGCTGTCAAAATTCCAGCCGATGAAGCACATAAATACCACAAACGCGATTATTACCAAGATGAACGCGATAAGCTCGAAAATAAGCATTGCACGACAATAATTCTTCTTCGGCTGAGGAGTGTTGCTGCCAAAGCCCCAAACGAACAGCAAAATCAAGCTGATTAAACCAAACCAAGTTGTAAGAATAACCGTTCCAACCCAAGCACCAACGCTCATATTCTCGTATCTCTCGGGAGCGGGCGCGTTGTTGAAGTTCTGCTGATACTGCGCAGCGGGGTTCTGATACATCGGCTGCTGATATGTATTCTGAATAGGCGCGGAAGCCTGCGGAATGTTCACGGGAGTGCCCTGACCGGGCGCAGAAACAGGCTGAACCGGCTCGGACTGCGGCTTCATCAAATCAACCGCGCCCTCAAGTTTCGTTCCGCACTCGGGACAAAACACACCGTCACCGGAAACCAAAGTACCGCATTTTGTACAAACTCTTTCCATATATTTTACCTCTTTTCTGAAATTTTCCTGTTAAGTCAATAATACCACATTTTCCCGTCGTTGTCAAGCCTTATTTTAACTCGGGTACTTTACAAAAGCTGAAAAATATGTTAAAATATATCGTACATTTTATTATGGAAAGGTGCAAAAAATGAGAAAATTTTTGTCTTTTTTGGTGACTTTGCTGCTGTTATTCGGCATTGTCGGCTGTAAAAACAATCAAAAATCGCAGGATGTAAGTTCTTCGACAACAAGCTCGGCGGTTTTGAGTTCAACGGAGAGTTCTTCGTCATTGTGCTCAACGGAGAGTTCTTCTTCATCGAGTTCAACGGAGAGTTCTTCGTCATTGAGCTCAACGGAGAGTTCTTCTTCATCGAGTTCAACGGAGAGTTCTTCTTCATCGAGCTCAACGGAGAGTTCTTCTTCATCGAGTTCAACGGAAAGCGCGGTTATTGACGAGAACGGAAGCTACACGAGCAAGGACGATGTTGCGCTTTATATCCATGTTTACGGGCGCTTGCCGAGCAATTTTATCAGCAAAAACGAAGCGGAAAAGCTCGGCTGGAGTGGCGGTTCACTGGAGCCGTATGCGCCCGGAAAGTGTATCGGCGGCAGTCGCTTCGGGAACTATGAGGGCTTGCTCCCGAAAAAGAGCGGGCGAACCTACACGGAGTGCGATATCGACACGCTCGGCAAGAAAAGCCGCGGTGCAAAGCGGATTGTGTTCTCGAACGACGGGCTGATTTACTACACGGACGACCATTACGCGAGCTTTGAGCTGCTTTACGGGGAGGAAAATTTATGAAAAAAACGCTTTTGATTGACGGAAATTCTGTCGCGGGTAAAGAACAACTTCACGAGCGATTTGCGGCGGCGTTTGATTTTCCCGACTACTACGGCGCAAATCTTGACGCGCTTTTCGACTGTCTGGGAGAAGTTCGCTGCGAGGCGGAAATCCGCATTATAAACGCGCGCGGGCTTTCCGAGAAGTTCGGCGAGGATTACGCGGAGAATTTCAAAGGCGCGCTCCTCGACGCGCAAAGCGAGTTCAAAAACGTTCACGTTGAGTTTGTGGATTAAACGGAAAAGCTCCCTGAGATATGGGAGCTTTTTTGTTATAGAAAACTGAAAAAACTTCGCACATACTCTGAG
>CAMEQX010000340.1 GCA_945933905.1 uncultured Clostridia bacterium | reverse complement strand
CTCTCCGAAAGAGGAGTCGAAAACCATAAAAGCGGGCCCGTTCACGCTGGACTGCGAGAGCAGAATGGTGTGGAAAAACGGCGATTTGATTGAGCTTACTCAGGTGGAGTTTCATATGCTCGAGTATCTCCTGAAGCACAAAAACACCGCGCTTGACCGAAAGTCGATTTTGCGGCATATCTGGGGTGAGTCGTATGTGGGAGAGGACAAGGTTATCGACGTGAATATGCGGCGTTTGCGTATGAAAATCGAGGACGACCCCTCGTCGCCAAAGTACATTATAACGGTCTGGGGCTTTGGGTACAAGTGGAAAGATGAATAAGCCGTTTACATTGAACTTGAAATCAAAGAAAATCAACAAGCACTCGATTGCCACGCGCTGGATGGTGAACACGCTTCTTGTGGTGGCTATTTTGCTGATTGTGGCGAACGTCTGCGTGTACTATTTCACGCGGCAGTATTACTACGGCTCCGCGGAAAGCTATGTGGTTTCCGAGGCAAACGCCGCGCAGATGGTTTTGACGAGGCTTTACGAGGATATGGCGGTGAACTATTCCTCGGAGGTGCGCGAGATGATTGTGAATTTCGACAAAAAAGACCGAATGGAGCTTATGTCGATAAACAAAAACGGTCAGGTTTCGCTCTCGTCGAGCGGTTTTTCACCCGACAAAGCCTATTATATGCCCGACTATGAGGCGGCTCTCGAAAGCGAGGACAAAACTGGCGTTTTTCTGGGATTAAACAATGGCGAGAACATTCTCGCGGTGACGAAAATCATCGAAAAGCCGAGCAGCAACTATCAGGCTTTGCGGTTTGTGACATCGCTTTCAATGATTGACGCGCAGCTTGCGGGGATTATGTTCGTGTGCGTTATGATAAGCGTGTTCGTCATTCTCGTGGTTGTGATGACGGGACTTTACTTCGTGAAATCGATTTGCGTGCCGCTGGTTCAGATAAGCGCGACCGCGAAAAAACTCGCGACGGGCGACTTTTCCGAGCGTATTCCCGTAAAAACAAACGATGAAATCGGGCAGCTTTCCGCTTCGTTCAACGAAATGGCAAACGAGCTCGAAAACTCCGAGCAGATAAAAAACGACTTCATTTCAAGTGTTTCGCACGAGCTGAGAACTCCGCTCACGGCAATCAAGGGTTGGGCTGAAACACTTAGCGGCGGCTATGAGGAAGAAACGTTTGCAAAGGGAATGAAGGTCATAAACGGCGAAACTCACCGTCTTGAGCAGATGGTCGAAGAGCTGCTGGACTTTTCAAGAATACAGAGCGGGCGGTTTACGATGCAGATGCAGACGATTGACGTTATCGCAGAGCTTGAGGACGCGCTTTTGCTGTACATCGACCGCGCGAAAAAAGAGAACATCACGCTTTCCTACAACGAGCCGCAGTTTATGTGCGCGGTTGTGGGCG
This sequence comes from uncultured Clostridia bacterium, assembly GCA_945933905.1. Taxonomy (GTDB): domain Bacteria; phylum Bacillota; class Clostridia; order Oscillospirales; family Ruminococcaceae; genus CAG-115. The sequence goes on along the minus strand of CAMEQX010000340.1, from coordinate 1,108 downwards.
ACAAAAGCCGCTTGAGGCAGGTTTTCATCAACGTTATCGACAACGCCTTCAAATATACGGAAGCGGGAAATATCGACGTTTTGGCGGAGAAAAACGAAAGCTCCGTGGTGATTTCGGTCGCGGACACGGGCTGCGGAATTGCTCCCGAGGACTTGCCGAAGGTTAAGCAAAAGTTCTACAAGGCAAACCGCACGAAGCGCGGCTCGGGGATAGGGCTTGCGGTTGCGGACGAGATTATCGGAATGCACGGCGGAATGCTGGAAATTGAAAGCACGCTGGGCGTGGGGACAACGGTGACGATTGTTCTGCCGCTGGCGGTTAAGGAAGAGTAAAATGAGCAAAAAAAACAACTGCTGCGAAAAGAAAACAAAGGTCGGCGGACAAGCGCTGATTGAAGGAATAATGATGAAGGGCGTTTCCGTGGGAGCGATGGCTGTTCGCAAAAAGGACGGCTCGATTTACACGGAGCAGTGGGATTTGCCCGAGAAAAAGTGGTACAACAAGGCGCTTTTTGTGCGCGGCTGCGTGAATTTTGTGCAGCAGCTCCGCGAGGGTATGACTTGTATGAACAAATCCTCGGAAATCAGCGGCGCTTTTGATGATGAAAGCGACCAGACGAAGTTCGATAAGTGGCTTGAAAAGCACTTCGGCGAGAAGGGTTTCGAGGTGATTTCGGGGATTTTCGGATTTTTGGTGATTGTGGCGATGCTCGCGGTTTTTCTGTTTGTGCCGTCTTATCTGTTCAAGCTAATCGAAAGCGCGGTCGGCGAGGGCACGGACATTTCGATGTGGAAATCCGCGTTTGAGGGCGTGCTGAAGCTGATTTTGTTCGTGATTTATATGGCGATTGTGGCGCAGATGAAGAGCATTCGCAGAACCTACGAGTATCACGGCGCGGAGCACAAAACGATTGCGTGCTACGAGGCGGGAAAAGAGCTGACGGTGGAGAACATCAAGCCGATGCGCCGTTTTCATCCGCGCTGCGGAACAAGCTTTATCATCATCACGCTGCTGGTGAGCATTCTCGTTTACTCGCTTGTGCCGCTTGAACCGGCGCAGTGGCTTGGTATCGACAATAAGGTGCTGGCAACGCTGCTTCGCGTGCTGA
>CAMEQX010000339.1 GCA_945933905.1 uncultured Clostridia bacterium | reverse complement strand
ACTGCACCCGCGCGATTTTTCGGGTTCGATGCCCGAAAAATCGCCGTGGCTTCAAAGAAGCCAAAATCCCCCACCCACTTCGGCTTCAACAAAAGCAAATCCTATGTAAGAAAAATGTTAAAAAAATTCAGAAAAGGCGCAGATGTAAACGTTTTCATAAAGATTTTGGAAAATCGTTGTTAAACTGCACAAAATCAACAGTGTGAAATGTAAAAAATCATAGAATATTCACAAAGCTCTTGAAAAAAAGTCTCAAATGTGCTAGAATATAAACAGTGTAAAAGGGGTTTTTTGGGCAAATATACAAGATTGCTCACAATTTCACCTCAAAGACAACTTGCGCCAAAACCCACGGCAGCAAGATTAAGGGAGGTTTTTTTAATGGCAATAACGGTTCCCGAGGAATATCAGGTTCCGCTGCATTTGTTTTTCAAAGGGGAAAACTCACATTCATACGATTTTTTCGGCTCGCATAAGCTGAAAAAGGACGGAAAATCAGGCGTTGTTTTCAGGTGCTGGGCGCCGCACGCAAAGTCCGTTTGCGTTGTCGGTGATTTCAACCACTGGGACAGAACCCGCCACTATATGAATAAAATCAACGACGGCGGTATCTGGGAGCTGTTTATCGAAGGCATAAAGCAGTTCGATAACTATAAGTTCAGCGTTGAGGCTCCCGACGGACTCATCAAGCTCAAGGCTGACCCCTACGGCACCCATATGGAGCTTCGCCCGAACACCGCTTCCAAGTTCTTCGATATCGACGGCTTCAACTGGAGCGATAAGGCTTATTTCGACAAGTTAAACAAAACCAACGTCTATGACAGCCCCATAAATATCTACGAGGTCAATATCGGCTCGTGGAAAAAGAACGGCGAGAATTATCTCAGCTACAACGAGCTCGCAAAGGAACTCATTCCCTACGTCAAGGAAATGGGCTATACCCACGTTGAGCTTATGCCTATCGGCGAATATCCCTTCGATGGTTCGTGGGGTTATCAGCAAATCGGCTACTACGCGCCAGTAAGCGCCGGTAACGGAGGTGAGCTTGTACGCTTTCACGGGAGAAGTTGACATAAGGTGCGGGCCCGCGCACAAATCGGTGAAATCGCCCTGCTTGTAGAACGAGATATTCTCGCCCTTATCGGCGTGTTCCTTGCAAAGCTCAACCTTGTAAGGTTCGCCCTGTTCCTCGAGGAACTTCACTGCCTCATCGGGAGCAAGCGAAAACTGCTCGATTTTGATGCTCTCCTTGACGATTTTCTTCATCTCAGCTTCAATCTGAGCGAGGGTGTCGGTTGTGAAGGGAGTATCGGTGTCAAAATCGTAGTAGAAGCCGTTGTCGATTGCGGGACCGATAGCGAGTTTCACATTCGGGAACAGACGTTTAACAGCCTGCGCGAGAATATGGGAAGCGGTGTGGTTGAACGCGCGCTGCCCCTGTTCATCGGCGAAAGTGAGGATATTGAGCGTGCAATCCTTCTCGAGCTTGGTTCTCATATCGCAGACCGTGCCGTCGATTTCCGCAGCGCAGGCGGTCTTTGCAATTCCGAGCTCTCTTGCCGCGTCGAAAGCGGAAATCCCCGCCTCGAACTCTTTGATTTCGCCGTCCTTGAGTTGTACTTTAATCATAAAAATTCCTTTCCGACAAGCTATACAAACGCCTGTCCGACAAAATTTATGCCAAGGCTATTATTGCCAAAGCAGATATACATTATTATTCTACAACTTTTAAGTCAAAATGTCAAGTAAAAGCCTGATTTTTTGATAAAAATAGCCAAAATTTTCCGAAAGCCCTTGACTTTTAATCTGAAATGTTATAGAATATAGTTGGATAGGTGTGAGCAAAAAAGCTTTTCGCATTATCGGGAATGTCGAGAGGATTTTGACGCAAGCGCTTTTCCAAAACGTTTTCCGAGGAAATATTCTCGGAGAACAGCAAACGCGGTAAATTGGTTCCTAGCGCAGTACGGAGCGGTAAGCCGAGCGGAGAAGACGTTCAGGCTCACGGCTTTGATTGGGTAAACCTGCTGATTTAAGAGCGTTGTTCCACGGCAAAAGGCGGCTGTATCACGAGAGGTTTCTTCACAATCGCGATACAACCGCTTTTTTTATGCCTTTTTGAGCTTCACGGATTTGACTTTAGTGGTCGCGCTTCGCGCTCTAGTGTGGGGCTTTGCCCCACGCCCCACAAGCCTTTTGAAAAAGGCTTGACCTAAAACTTTTTCGCTTCGCGGCGAGGGGGCGGGATTTGTGCGTTCCCTCGCATTTTTTTGCTTCGCTCTAGTGTGGGGCTGCCTTTTGAAAAAGGCTTGACCTAAAACTTTTTTCGCTTCGCGACGAGAGGGCGGGATTTGTGCGTTCCCTCGCATTTTTGTTTGCTTCGCTCCAAAAATGCTTCGGGAAGGGAAGCGAGTTCTTGTTGGAAGGTGTGCGCTTCGCGGGTTTTTTGGCGGCTTCGCCGCGAGTGGTCGCGCTTCGCGCTCTAGTGTGGGGCTTTGCCCCACACCCCACAAGCCTTTTGAAAAAGGCTTGA
>CAMEQX010000338.1 GCA_945933905.1 uncultured Clostridia bacterium | reverse complement strand
AAACACTTTATTTTTCAGCAAAAGTGTGACATACTAGCAGGCTAAGATTATCGAAAAGGGGGAATATCCTTGGGAATGGTTATCGGCGTGGTAAACCAGAAAGGCGGCGTCGGAAAAACAACAACCTCCGTCAATATCGCCGCGGGGCTTGGCACGCTCGGGAAAAAAGTGCTCTTGATTGACTTCGACCCGCAGGGAAACTCAACAACCGGCTTCGGCATCAAGAAAAAAACGCTTGAGGCAACAAGCTATGACGTCGTTATCGGGAAAATCCGTCCGCAAGAGGCAATCATCAAAACGGAAAGCAAAAACGTTTGGATTTTGCCGTCAACGTCAAAATTGTGCGACGCAGAGCCCGCGCTCACCAATATGGAGCAGAAAAATTATCAGCTCAGAAAAGCCGTTTTACAGGTCAAAAACGATTATGATATCGTCATTATCGACAGCCTGCCGTCGCTCGGCGTGCTTGCCGTGAACACGCTCGTCGCGTGCGATACCATAATCGTGCCGATGGTTTGTGAGCATTTCGCGCTCGAGGGACTGGCGCAGCTGATGTACACCATCAAGAACATCAAGCACAAGTTCAATCCGAACATCAACATCATGGGAATTGTCTTCACGATGCTGGACAAGCGCTTGCTGTCGAGCAACGAGATAAAGAATGAAATCAAGAAAAACTTCGACAAGCGCGCGATTTTCAGAACCGAAATTCCACGAAACGTCCGCATTTCCGAGGCGCAGAGCCACGGCGAACCGATTATCACGTTCGATAAGAATTCAAAGGGCGCGGACGCTTACATAAGACTGTCGAAGGAAATTCTGGCAAAAATTCGCGAGAGGGAGAAAGCAGATGGCACGAAAGACTGAAAGCAGCTTTGCTGAGCTTTTTGGCGACAACAACATCGGCGACGAGGGCGTTTCCACGCTTCGTATAAGCGAGATTGAGCCGAACAAAAATCAGCCGCGAAAGAGCTTCAACAATGAAACACTTAAACAGCTTGCCGATTCGATAACCGAGCATGGCGTTTTGCAGCCGTTGATTGTGCGGTCGATTGCCTCGGGGAATTATATGATAATCGCGGGCGAGCGCCGCTGGAGAGCCGCAAAAATGGCGGGACTTTCGGAAATCCCCGTGATAATCCGCGACGATTTGTCCGATGAACAGGCAATGCAAATCGCGATGATTGAGAACCTTCAGCGCGAAAACCTCAACCCGATTGAAGAAGCGCTCGGCTATAAGGAGCTTATCGACAGGTTTGATATGACGCAGGACAAGCTTGCTCAGGTGCTCGGGAAGGCGCGCTCGTCCGTGGCAAACTCGCTCGGACTGCTTGCTTTGCCGAACGGTGTACAAGAGCTTCTGCGCAGCGGCAGCTTATCTGCGGGACACTGCAAGGCACTGAAAAAAGTCAAGGACGCGGCGCTGATGACCGAGCTTGCTCACAAGGCGGCGGAAGGCGAGCTTTCCGTGCGGCAGGTTGAAGCAATCGCGAAGCGCGAGGCGGCTCGTCTTGAGGAAGAAAAGGACAAGAAAGAGCTGAAGCCGCGGCTTTCCTATTACACGGAAATCGAAGTCAGCCTGTCCGAGCTGCTCGGGACAAAGGTTCGCATTTCCGAGAACAAGAGCGGAAACGTTCTGCAAATCGATTTTTCCGACAAGGAGCAGCTTGAAGGAATAGTTAAGTACTTTAATTAACAAATTACGCAGTTGAACAAAATCAACGCGATAAAAAAGGAGAAGAATTATGATAGACATTAAATTTCTGAGAGAGAACCCCGATGTTGTCAAGGAGAACATCAAGAAAAAGTTTCAAGACGAGAAGCTCCCGCTGGTTGACGAGGTAATCGAGCTTGACGCGGAAAACCGCAAGTCCATTCAGAGAATGGAGTTTTTGCGCGCCGAAAGAAATAAGTATTCCAAGCAAATCGGAGCGCTTATGGCACAGGGCAAAAAGGACGAGGCAGAGCAGGTTAAGGCAAAGGTTGCCGAGTTTGCCGAGGAGCAGAAGCAGATTGAAGCGAAGCAGGGTGAACTTGCCGAGAAAATCACCAAGATTATGATGACCATTCCGAACATCATCGATCCGTCTGTTCCGATAGGCAAGGACGACAGCGAGAATGTTGAAATCAAGAAATACGGCGAGCCTGTTGTGCCGGATTTTGAAATCCCGTATCACAGCGAGATTATGGAGAAGCTGAACGGAATCGACCTCGACAGCGCAAGAAAGGTTGCCGGAAACGGTTTCTACTATCTTATGGGCGATATCGCGAGACTGCACTCCGCTTGCCTGTCCTACGCGAGAGATTTTATGATTGACCGCGGCTTCACCTACTGCATTCCGCCGTATATGATTAGAAGCAACGTTGTAACGGGCGTTATGAGCTTTGCGGAAATGGACGCGATGATGTACAAAATCGAGGGCGAGGACCTCTATCTTATCGGCACTTCCGAGCACTCGATGATAGGCAAATTCATCGACACAATTCTTGACGAGGACAAGCTCCCCTACACCCTCACGAGCTACTCGCCCTGC
>CAMEQX010000337.1 GCA_945933905.1 uncultured Clostridia bacterium | reverse complement strand
CTATGATTGCGTTCACGGGCGCGAAAATGGCTGAGATTAAAGGCGTTTCGGCTGACGAGATGATTGAAATTGCCAACAAAAACGGCAGGAGGCTGTTTTTCGGTGACGAGTGAAATTGCTTTAAAAATCGCAGAGGAAAGCGACTTGCCGGCAGTTCTCGCGATAAGAATGGAAATGCTTGCTGTGGTGAACGAGGGCAAGACCTTTGACGAGGATTTCAAAAAACGCACGCGCGATTATTTCACAAACGGCGCTCAAACCACGGCGCTTGCTTTTGACGGGGAAAACGCGGTCGGCTGCGCGACAATTTGTTATGTTGACGTAATGCCGACCTATTCTCACCCGACAGGAAAGCGCGCGCACGTTATGAATGTTTATGTAAACGCGGGTTATCGCAGGCGGGGAATTGCGCGGGAAATGATGAAAATGCTGCTTGACGAGGCGAAAAAGCGCGGGGTTACGCAGATTACTCTTGACGCGACCGAAAGCGGCAGACCGCTGTACAAGTCGCTTGGATTTGAAAGTTCCGATGAGTTTATGGAGCTTATTTTTTAACGGAGGAATTATGGACGACGGCTCTCGAAGTACGGGAAACATAGGTGAGGAAAAGGAACACAAGGCGGCAAAGGTGCTGCTGAAGCCGCTTTGCTGGCTGAACAAGAAGACAACGGGCTTTCTCAGAAGGGCGCTCGGCGCGAATTACGCGGACGTGACCGAGGACGAGGTAATGGACTTGGTTGACGCGCTCGCGAAGGACGAGGAAGAAGGCGGAATTGAGGAAGATTCCGCGCAGATGATAAGCAACGTTTTCGAGTTTGCGGGACTTTCTGCGGGTGACGTTATGACGCACCGCACGAGCATTGTCGGCGTTGACATCAACACCATCACGCTGGACGATTTGATTTATCTCGCGCTGGATATGGGATTTTCGCGAATTCCGGTTTATGAGGACAGCGTTGACAAAATCTTCGGCATAATCATCGTCAAGGACTTGCTCTGCCTTATCGGAAAGCCCGATTTGAGCGATTTCAACACGCGTGATTTTGTGCGCGACGTAAGCTTTATCCCCGAGGCTTGCTCCTGCTCGGATACCTTCAAAACGCTGACGAAAATGAAAGCGGGAATGGCGGTTGTTGTCGATGAATACGGCGGCACTGCGGGGATTGTCACGCTTGAAGACATAATCGAGGCGGTTATGGGCAACATTCAGGACGAGTACGACGACGAGAAAGCAGAGATAACCCGCCTTGACGAGAACACCTATGAGGTGCTCGGCGACGCTGACCCCGACGATGTTTTTGCGCTGTTTGGGGTAACGCTCCCCGAGGACCACGAATACGAAACGATTGCGGGCTTTGTGACGGACAAGCTCGGCTATATCCCCGAGGGCACGGATATTATGCCGCCTGCAGTTGAATACGAAGGCGTGAAGCTGGTCGTGACGATGGTTGAGGACAGAAACATTCTGAAAATCCGCGCGACAAAGCTCCCGCAGAGTGAAGAAGAGGAAGAATGAAGAAAAAGAAACTTGCCGCGGAGATTATCGAGCGGCTGAAAGCGGAATATCCCGAGGTGAAGTGCGCGCTCGTTTACGAGAAGCCGCACGAGCTGCTGATTGCAACGAGATTGTCCGCGCAGTGTACGGATAAACGGGTTAATCTCGTAACGCCCGCGCTGTTCAAGCGTTTCCCGACAGTCGAGGCTTTCGCGGAAGCGGAGGTTTCCGAGGTCGAGGAGTACATAAAGTCCTGCGGGCTGTTTCACACAAAGGCGCGGGATATCGTGGAGATGTGCAGGCAGCTCCGCGATATTTACGGGAGCGTTGTGCCCGACAGTATCGAGGAGCTTGTCACGCTTGCGGGAGTCGGGCGAAAGACGGCAAATCTGATTGTCGGGGACTTGTACGGAAAGCCCGCGATGGTCTGCGACACGCACGTTATTCGGCTTACAAACAGGCTCGGTCTTGCGAAGGGCACGGACGCTGTTCAAGTCGAAAAGCAGCTTCGCGCGATAATTCCCGCCGAGGAGGGCTTGAATTTCTGTCACCGCTTGGTGTGGCACGGCAGAGGAGTTTGCTCCGCAAGAGCGCCGAGGTGCGAGGAATGCGCGCTGAAGGATATTTGCAAATACAACAAATCCCGCTGATTTCTCGGCGGGATTTTGGTATTTTTCGGGATTTTTCTGTTAAAACTCCGGTTTTTTCTCCTCGGTGTTGTCGATTTTCTTCGCGTTCAACACGGCTATCGCAAGCAGGCACATCAGCACGCTCACCAGCAGCGAAATCGCGATACCGACAGCAATGCTTGCTGCGTAATTGGCGAGAGGGAAATCGGGTGACGAGAACAAGCCGCCCGAAACAAGCATTGAAAGCGTGAACGGGTTGAAGTCAACGACATTCAGACCTTTGAGGATTGTATCGACAAGGGTTGAGGCAACGAAAACGATTGCCGCCATAACGATAGGCTTTGAGGTGCAGATGCCGAGCGAGAGGTAAATCGACACGATGAAAAGAACGTAAATTCCCGACATAAAACAGCCG
>CAMEQX010000336.1 GCA_945933905.1 uncultured Clostridia bacterium | reverse complement strand
AGGCTGCTTGGCGAGGGGATAATGCGCCGACTTGAGTTCCCGAAAAATATTGCCGAGGAGATAAGCTGGCTGGTTTATCACCACGACGTTCCCATTCCCGAGGAACGAAAAAATCTGAAAGGGCTTATACGCGAGCTTGGTTTCGATGACTTGAAAAATCTGCTGCTCTGCGAAATTGCCGACAGCCGCGCGAAAAAGGTTGACAGCGAGCCCGAGCAAACCGTAAAGCTTCGCGAAAGTCTTGCCGCGCTGAACGAGATAATGGAAACGGGCGAGTGCTATGATATAAGTCAGCTTGCGATAACGAAACAGGAGCTTCTCGAGCGGCGGCTTGTCAAATCTGCGGCAGAAGCGGAAAGCGTGATGAACGCGCTGTTTGAGGTTGTTTTGGACAAGCCTTCGTTCAACAATCGGCTGATGCTGCTGGATATGGTCGAGAGCAGCAAGCAAAAGCTCGAGCAAATCGAAAAGCAAAAGGAAGGCGCTCCGAGCCGATTTTCCGAAAAAACAAGCAATAATAAAAACCGAGTTTATCTTTTGGATAAGCTCGGTTTTTTTGTCAGAAATTACAAATCGGAAAAATCATTATTTCGCATACTCCGCGCATATTCTATGTCTTGAAAACTTTTTTGAAAGGCGAAGAATATGTGCAAAAAACATTTTTCCGTGCTTGCGGCGGTTGTTTTTGCGGCGCCGCTGTTCATCTGCGGGGGCGTTTCCGCGGATAATTTCGTGATTAGCGCAAAGGCTGAGGTTATTGCGGAACAGCCGTTTTTCGAGGAAATTCGCGGGATTGACGAGCAGTTTCTCGAAAAAACCGTAAGGAAGCTTGAACTCGCTCGGGAAGCCGCTTCAGAGCAGGTTGTTGAGCAAGAGCCGGATATCCCCGCAAGCGTTGAGTGGGACTGGTATGATGTGGTGAAGGAAACGGACGTTCTCGCCGAGCCGTTTTACTATGACGGAGCGTACGCGCTGTCCGAGAGTGAGCGCGATTTGATTGAACGAACCGTGATGCACGAAGCGGGGTGGTGTCCGGATTATCGGCTGTTGATTTTGACCGCGCAGTGCATAAGAAACGGCTGCGAGCTGTTTGACCAAACGCCGCACGAAACCTTTGAGAATTTCGGCTACGCGGCGATGAGCTACGCAAATCCGCGAAGCAAAAAGGCGGTGTCCGATGTGTTTGACAAGGGGCTGAAGTGCGTGGACGACGACATTTACTGCTACTACAACTCAACTATGGTTGCGTCCGCGTGGCACGAAACTCAGACGCTTTCTATCGATATCGACGGGAATAGGTTTTTTTACTGAACAAAAACCGCTCCCGGATAACTAGGAGCGAAAAAGGGTAATTTCAAACTTAGATTTACGCACAACCCGCGGCTTTTACTGCTAAAATTTTCCCTCGGAAAATTTTGGCGGTAAAAACGCAGAAGAGGACGGTCCGAAAGACCGTCCTCAAGTGGAGCGGATAATGGGAGTCGAACCCACCACCTCAGCTTGGGAAGCTAATGTTTTACCGATAAACTATATCCGCAAAGACAACCGCAGATGTGGTTTTTGCAACATATAAATTATACCACATCTGCGTGAATTTGTCAAGTGTTTTGCGGATTACGCGGGGGATTTTTTTATCGGCTGTCGAAAAGAGGCGATTATTCGAGAGTATCCTTCTTCTCGTCTTTTATAACCAAATCCGCGCCGTACCTTATAATAAGCGAGAACAAAATCATCGCAACGCCGAGAGTTATACCCCAAGTGTTAGAAAACTCCTCGACAAGCTCCGAATATTTCAGGTTTTCATAGATAATGCCCTGAACCGCCGAGCAAACAACCGAGAGAATGATTGCCGTGATGCCAAGTCTGAGCGTGAGCTTTGCGCCGTTTTCCGTGAAAGGCGTGCCCTCTTTTTGCTCAACCGTGAAATAGTGATTTGCGTGCGCGAACAGAATTCCCTCGCAGAGCGACGTTACAAATCCCACAAGCATAAGCCAGCCGATTTTCTCCGTGCCGAAAGCCAGGTCCTTCGTATCAAAGAACACGGGCAGATAAATCGAAACGCCGCCGACTTTCGCTATCGGAACATTTGAGCCCGCAAGCACCATTATGCTGCTCACAAGCGTAATTCCCGCCGCAACAAAGCACAAAATCATAAATACCTGCGACAAGATTTTAAATACGCCAAATACCTTCTGGATTGTTTCAAGATTTTTGTTATTCATAAGTAATTCCTCCCTTTTTTCTACATTATACACGGAAGAAATTCATTTTGCAATACAAAAAAGATGAGTTTCGCAAATCGGCGATGAGTTTCAGTAAAAGCGTTTTCAACCGTCAGGCAAAAAAGCTGTCGAAAACCGCTTTTGCCTCGGTCATTTCTTTCTGAGAATAAGCGCAAAGCTTCACGTCAACCGGATATTCGGGATAATCCTCAGTGAATTTGCGGTATGCGCGCGCACATTGTTTCGCGGACTCTGTCGGCGGGTTTTTAAGCGAGCCGCCGAAAATTCCCGCGCTTATCATCGGGAAAGCAATGCTGTG
>CAMEQX010000335.1 GCA_945933905.1 uncultured Clostridia bacterium | reverse complement strand
GGTTGAATCAATCGGTGAAAACTCCGCGAAAGCCTCAAGCGCGTTCACGGGGAACAGCTTCATCTTCCTGTATGCCTTCAGCGAACGCATAAAGCTGTTGGTGATGAAATTTATCTGGAATTCGCCGTCGGAAAGCCTGCTCATAAGGTTGCCGACTCTGATAATTTTTCCGTCAAGACCGCGCGCTGCTCTCGCTTCAAGCACGACTCTCTCGGCGAGGAATTTCGTGCGGACGTATTCGTTGTCGATTTTCTGCCCGAAGAACAGCTCATTCTCGTGGATAAGCCTATCCGCGTCCTCTGCGCCGCCTTCTCCCGCAACCGATGTCGTTGAAATCTGAATGATCCGCTTGCCGCTTTCAATGCACATCTCAATCAGATTTTTCACGCCGCCGACGTTTACTCGTTCAAGAATATCATCGCTTGCAAAATGCTTAACACAAGCCGCGCAGTTTATAACGGTTTGCGCGTCGGTTTGAGCGACTGCATTAAGCGAATTTTTGTCCGTGATATCGCCCTCAATGCAGAAAATCCTGCTTCCGAAAAGCTCGTCAAACACCGTATTGAAATAATACTCGAGCATATTTTTCAGGCGCTTTTCGCAGGTTTCGTGTCTTCCCCTGCGAACAAGGCAGTAAACCTTGCCGCCGAAGCTGTCGATAAACTCCTTCAGAACGTGTATTCCGAGGAAGCCCGTCGCGCCTGTGAGTACGATATTTCCAAGCTCTGTCGGCTTTACTTCGTCAACCTTCTCAAAGACATTTTCGCCGAGAACGCTGTTTATCGCAGAGTAGTCAAAGTCATCGGAACTGCTTTCGGTATTGATTTTTACTCCGCCATCGATAAAAGCGGCAAGCTCACGCGGCGTGGGATTGTCGAAAACGTCCTTATAGACGATGTTGTAGCCCTTTGTGAGCGCGAACATAACAACCTTTGTCGCACTCAGCGAGGTGCCGCCAATCTCAAAGAAGCTGTCGAGCGCGCCGACTCTCTCAAGCCCGAGAATGTCCGCGAACTTCTCGCAAATTTCCTTTTCAAGCGCAGTTTCGGGCGCGGTGTACTCGCGAACGGCAGCCGTAAGAGTGGTTTCGGGGAGGCGATTTTTGTCAATTTTCCCGTTGACCGTAAGCGGCATTTCGTCCAGCTGCATAAGCGCCGCCGGTACCATATAAGCCGTGAGCTTCGACTTCATAAAGCCCGTGAGCTCGGCTGTATCAACCGCTCTGTCCGCGGTGAAAAAGCCCGCAAGATAGTCCTCGGAGCCGTTGTTTCTGACGATAACCTTGCTCACAAGAACGCCCTCAAACTCGTTCATCACGGTTTCGATTTCGCCGAGCTCCACGCGCAGACCTCTCAGCTTAACCTGATTGTCAAGTCTGCCGAAAAACTCAATTTCACCGTCAGAATTATAGCGCACAAGGTCGCCGCTGCGATAAGCGCGCTCGCCGTTGTACTCGAAGAACACATCGGCTGTTTTTTCGGGAAGCTTCATATATCCGCGCCCGACGCCTGTGCCTCCGATAACAAGCTCGCCGCTCACCCCTACGGGCAAAACGTGCTTCGCGCTGTCCATAACGTAGGCTTTGACGTTGGCGGCAGGTCTGCCGATAGTGATGTTTTTGCTGCTTGTGATAATCTTGGAAATGCAGCTTACCGTGGTTTCCGTAGGACCGTAGCCGTTTACGATAACCGCAGCCGGATTTATCGCCATAAGTTTGTCGTAGAGCGCCCCCGGGAACGCCTCCGCGCCCAAATCGTACGCCTTTATATTACGCAGAGCGCGCTTGATGTCGGGAATGTCCACGATGTTCATAATAAACGACGGCGTACCGCACATAACCTCAACGCTGTTTTCTTCCAACAATTTGCACAAAAGCATCGGATTGTGGATTTCGTCCTCGTTTGCCATACAAACGGTCATTCCGTTACTTAACGGGATAAAGCTCTCCATAATCGAAAAATCGAATGAAATTGCCGCAACCGACAGCATAACCTTTTCGGGATACACGAGATTTTTTGTTTCATCGTTTTTCTCGTTTGCGTCAACAAAGTTGCACAAATTCGCGTGCTCAATCATAACGCCCTTCGGCTTGCCCGTTGAACCGGACGTGTAAATGCAGTAGGCAAGCGAATTTGTCGGGATTTCAAGTGCGGGATTGCTGTCATTCGCACTGCTGCAAAGCTGCTCGACAGTGATTGCCTTAAAGGACTTTTCATCGGAAAACAGCTCGGCTCTGTCCGCTTTTATAGCCTCGGTTGTGATAACAAAACGGCACTCCGCATCCGTCAGGCAGAAGTCAATTCTGTCGTCGGGATACTCGTTTGAAAGCGGCAAAAACGCCCCTCCTGCCTTCAGAATACCGTACTCGCAGACGTACACCTCTTTCGTCCTGTCGAGCACAATTCCAACGATATCGTCAAGCTGTACTCCCAAGTCAATCAGTCCGTGCGCAAGACGGTTTGCAAGGCTGTTCAGCTCGCCGTAGGTGAGCTTTTCGCCGTTTGCGATAACCGCGGTTAATTCGGGATTTGCCAGCGCGTGCTTTT
>CAMEQX010000334.1 GCA_945933905.1 uncultured Clostridia bacterium | reverse complement strand
GAAGAATATCCGAATTGCCGTGCTGAAGACGCCGCTTGTTGACGAGGACATCGGAGTTGCGGCTTCAATCAGAATTGTAAACGCACAGAAGCTGAAAAAGGAGGACTTTATAAAGTCGGGAACGGCAACGGACGAGATGATGGAGCTGCTTTCCGCGCTTGTGAGATACGGCGTTTCGACGACTGTTGCCGGCGCGACATCTTCGGGAAAAACGACTTTGACGGGCTGGCTGCTGACCACAATTCCGCACGACAAGCGCATTTTCACGATTGAAAACGGTTCGCGTGAATTGGATTTGGTGGAGCGCGGCAAGGACGGAAAAATCCTCAACAAGGTTGTCCACACAATCACCCGCGAAAGCGAGGACGAGCGAAAATCCGTTACGCAGGACGATTTGCTGGATATGGCGCTGCGTTTTCACCCCGATTATATCGTGGTCGGCGAAATGCGCAGCAGTGAGGCTGATTCGGCTCAGGAAGCCGCGCGAACCGGTCACACGGTTATAACCACAATTCACTCGAATTCCTGCGAATCCACTTGGCGCAGAATGGTGACGCTTTGCAAGCGAAAGTACCCGAACGTTGACGATAAAGTCATTTTGAATTTGGTCACGGAAGCCTTTCCCATCGTGGTTTACGCAAAGCAGCTTGAGAACAAACAGCGGCGGATTATGGAGATTATGGAGTGCGAAATTTGCGCGGACGGAACCCGAAAATACCACTCGCTGTACCGCTACAATATAACCGAAAACCGTGTTGAAAACGGGAAATTTATTGTCAATGGAACTCACGAAAAAGTCGAGGAAATATCCAAATCATTGCAAAGACGGCTTCTTGAAAATGGTATGCCTCAATCGGAATTAGAGCTGCTTTTGAAAGGGGGAAATTTGGGTTGAACATCATACTTTTAGCTGCGTTTATTGGCTTAGTTGTGGGACTTTTCCTGCTTTTCGGAATCTCGCCGATGGAGTTTACCGAGGGAATTTTCACAAGAATTCTCGCCAAACCGAACAGCATTAAATCTCAGATAAACGAGGCTACAAAACGGAAAAAGCCGAATGTATTCCGCAGAGAAATTTCCGAAGCGCAGGAAATTTTGCGGCTTACAAATCGCTCGCACATGTTCGGGATTTTGTGCGCTTGTTCTCTTGGTTTGTCTGCAATCGGAATTTGCGTTTCGGTGGCAATCGGAAACGCTTTTCTCGCGCCTGTGATGGCTGTTGGACTGATGTTTGTGCCGTTTTGGTACGTCAAAACCACCGCCACAAATTACAAAAAAGCAATCTCCTCGGAGCTTGAAACGGCACTCTCAATCATCACCACGGCGTACCTCAGAAACGAGGATATAATCACGTCTATCGAGGAAAATGTGCACTATCTGAACGCACCTGTTAAAGCGGTTTTCGAGAATTTTATCAGCAGAATTAAGCTGTCAAATCCGGACTTGATTTCAGCCATTTTGGACATGAAAACCAAGATCGACAACGAAGTATTTCACGAGTGGTGCGATAGCTTAATCCTCTGTCAGAGCGACCGCAGCCTGAAATCCACACTCACTCCGATAGTGAACAAGCTCTCGGATATGCGCGTGGTGAACGCGGATTTGGAGTACCTCATCACCGGTCCGCGAAAGGAATTTATTTCGATGGTTTTCCTCGTAATCGGCAACGTGCCGCTGCTGTATATGCTCAACAAAGCGTGGTTTAATTCGCTGATGAACACGGTTTTGGGGCAGATTGTTCTGGCGGTTTCGGCGGTGGCAATTTTCATCTCAACCGCGATTGGTAATTCGGCTCACCAAGCCGATTGAGTACAAAAGATAAGGAGGTGAAAAAGTGCAGTTTTTGCTTATTTTATTCGGAATTTTTCTTGCATTCGGTCTGTTTATGCTGCTTGCAAACGCGCTTAAACTCCCTTATATGAGAACCTCAAAAGCGGTTATGAACACAGGCAGAAACGACAAAAAACTGTCCAAATCCATTGAAGCGATTTTGCTCGGAATTGCGGCAAAACTCGGAAAAATTATCCCGATGGACAAGTACAAAAAGTCGCGTCTGGAAAGCACGCTGAAGTCTGCGGGAATTAACATGACGCCCGAAACCTTCACGGCGCTTGCGTTCGTCAAAGCCTTTTGTATTGCGGGTTTAGCGATACCGTGCTCGTTCTTTTTCCCGCTTGTTATACCGTTTGTCATAATCCTCGCGGTCGCTGTATATTTCCGAGAAACAGGAAAAGCGGACGAGAAAATGCGTGAAAAACGCGAGGCTATTGAGCAGGAATTGCCGCGCTTTGTGGCAACGGTTGAGCAAGAGCTGAAAACAAGCCGCGATGTGCTTTCCATTATGGAGAACTTCAAAAAACATGCGGGAGTGCATTTCGCATACGAGCTTGACGTGACCTGCGCGGATATGCGAAGTTCAAGCTATGAAGCGGCTTTGACGAGGTTTGAGGCACGAATCGGTTCGGCGCAGCTGTCCGATGTTGTGCGAGGACTTGTTTCGGTAATTCGCGGCGATGACAGCGCGGTTTATTTCAAAATGCTGGCGCA
>CAMEQX010000333.1 GCA_945933905.1 uncultured Clostridia bacterium | reverse complement strand
ATCATATTGTCGATATTCGGAATAGACGCACCGCTCTCCCACTTTGCGACGGCTTGCCGCGAAACACCGAGCTTTTCGGCGATTTGTTCTTGCGTGAAGCCGTTTTTCTGCCGGAACAATTTCAGGTTGTTTAATGCAAATCCCATATTTTTACCCCTTATCTGAAATTATTATAACCTAACCTTCAATGTTATTCAACCAAGAGAAATTTACAAAAATGTAAACTTTTGTTTACATATACATATAAATATACAAAAAACACCGCACTTTTTATGCGGAGTTCAAAATGTTGTCAAAAATCGCAGAAGAGGACAGTCCTTTGAGCAGAGAGTCGCTTGCGGGTGAAAAATAGCCTGAACCAAAGTGGGATAGACGCACCGCGGCTTTTTTCATTTTCGTGCTAGTGTGACATTCTGTCACCTGCGAAAACATTGAAATCGCAGAAGAGGACAGTCCTTTGAGCAGAGAGTAGTTTGCGGGTGAAAAATCGCCCCTAGAAGAAACTAGGGGCGAAATAGGGTGCAGCGTCACGCTGCTGGTGGGCGCAGGTGGATTCGGACCACCGAAGCGAAACGCAACAGATTTACAGTCTGCCCCCTTTGGCCACTCGGGAATGCGCCCATATAGACGAAAGAAAAATGGAGCTGGTGAACGGACTCGAACCCCTGACCTGCTGATTACAAATCAGCTGCTCTACCAACTGAGCTACACCAGCATTTAGCCCTCAATTTCTAACGACTTGTATATTATATCACAAACCCTCTCGTTTGTCAATAGCTTTTTCAAAAAATCTCGAAAATTTTTTCTTAATGTAAAAAATTCGTCAAATGTAACGCATTACATTAAAAAACTGTACAAATTGCAAAAAAATTCAAAAAAATCTAAAAAAACATCTAGCAATTTTTTGACTTTTCTGTTATAATAGATACAGGAGTTTTTGGGCAATTTTTTCCTTGCCCGATAAAAGCTCAAAATCATATTTTTTAGGAGGAGATTTCCAATGGCTAAAAAATGGGTCTATACCTTTAAAGAAGGTAATATGACTATGCGCAACCTTCTCGGCGGTAAGGGCGCTAACCTTGCTGAAATGACCGAGATTGGTCTGCCCGTTCCGCAGGGCTTCACCATCACTACCGAGGCTTGCACTCAGTACTATGAGGACGGCAGAAAAATCAACGATGAGATTATGCAGCAGGCTATGGAAGGCGTTAAGT
This sequence comes from uncultured Clostridia bacterium, assembly GCA_945933905.1. Classification (GTDB taxonomy): domain Bacteria; phylum Bacillota; class Clostridia; order Oscillospirales; family Ruminococcaceae; genus CAG-115. The sequence continues at coordinate 1,337 of CAMEQX010000333.1, read as the reverse complement.
GGATGGAAGAGGTTAACGGCAAGAAGTTCGGCGACCTCAAGAACCCGCTTCTCGTTTCCGTTCGTTCCGGTGCGCGCGCTTCGATGCCCGGTATGATGGATACTATTCTTAACCTCGGTCTTAACGATCAGGTTGTTGAGGCTATGATTGCCGGCAACCCCGACCCTAAGTTCGAGAGATTTGTTTACGACTCTTACAGAAGATTTATCCAGATGTTCTCCGACGTTGTTATGGAAGTCGGCAAGAAGTACTTCGAGCAGCTCATCGACGAGATGAAGGAAAAGAAGGGCGTTAAGTTCGACGTTGACCTCACCGCCGCTGACCTCAAGGAGCTCGCTACTCAGTTCAAGGCTGAATACAAGAAGCAGCTCGGCACGGACTTCCCCTCCGACCCCGTTGAACAGCTCAAGGCTGCTATTGAAGCGGTATTTCGTTCTTGGGACAACCCTCGTGCAAACGTTTATCGCCGCGATAACGATATCCCGTACAGCTGGGGTACCGCAGTAAACGTAATGCCGATGGTATTCGGTAACCTCAACGACAACTCCGGTACAGGCGTTGCCTTCACCCGTGACCCCGCAACCGGCGAGAAGAAGCTTATGGGTGAGTTCCTCTTCAACGCACAGGGTGAGGACGTTGTTGCAGGTGTTCGTACTCCTATGCCTATCGCTCAGATGGCGGACAAGTTCCCTGAGGCTTATGAGGAGTTCGTAAAGGTTTGCGGAATTCTCGAAGACCACTATCGCGATATGCAGGATATGGAGTTCACCGTTGAAAACGGCAAGCTCTATATGCTCCAGTGCCGCAACGGTAAGAGAACCGCTCAGGCTGCTCTTAAGATTGCTTGCGACCTCGTTGACGAGGGTATGATTGACGAGAAGAAGGCAGTTTCGATGATTGACCCGCGCAACCTCGACACTCTGCTTCACCCGCAGTTCGACGCAAAGGCACTCAAGGCTGCTACTCCCGTAGGCAAGGTTCTCGGCGCATCGCCCGGAGCTGCTTGCGGTAAGATTGTATTCGCCGCTGACGACGCTGTTGAGTGGAAGTCCAGAGGCGAAAAGGTTGTTCTCGTTCGTCTGGAAACCTCTCCCGAGGACATCACCGGTATGAAGGCTGCTCAGGGCATTCTGACCGTTCGCGGCGGTATGACCTCTCACGCTGCCGTTGTTGCTCGTGGTATGGGTACTTGCTGCGTATCCGGCTGCGGCGATATCGCTATGGACGAGGAGAACAAGAAGTTTACTCTCGCAGGCAAGACCTATCACGAGGGTGACTGCATCTCCATCGATGGTTCTACCGGTAACATCTACGATGGTCTTATTCCCACCGTTGAA
>CAMEQX010000332.1 GCA_945933905.1 uncultured Clostridia bacterium | reverse complement strand
CGTGCGCCTTAGACCAGCTCAGCCATCTTTCCACATATTCAACTTTTATATTATACCACAACTCAAACAAATTGTCAAGCGGTTTTTGCAAAAAAATTCAAAAATAAGTAAAGCCGGGAGGTTATCCCGGCAAACTGCGAAATGCAGCTTCACTATCGATTTAATCAGCGCTTGTTCTGGTTCTGCTGGTTGTTCTGGTTCTGCTGGTTGTTCTGGTTCTGCTGATTCTGCTGGTTCTGATTGTTCTGATTAGACATAACAAATCCTCCTGAAACACATTTTTCGCGGATTTCACCGCAGTCATATTTTACACAAAAATTCCGCAAATATACAACTTTAATTTTTGCAATTTGTACACTCGGTTGAAATCGCTTGCCCCGTTGAACCGAAAATCAGCTTTTTATCAGCGTTTTCCTCAAGAATTCACGCAAATTCCCGTCAACTCGCCCCGAAAAACGCGTAAACAACCGCGCCGCAGACAAGCCAAGCCGTGCAGTCAGCCGTGAGCGCCGCTGCCGCCGCGTAGCGTGTTTTCTTTACCTTGACCGCCGAAAAGTACACCGCAAGTGTGTAAAATGTCGTTTCCGATGAACCGATTAGCGTTGCCGCAACCCGCTCCGCGAAGCTGTCCGCGCCGCTTTGAGCAGCAATTTCATTGTAAACAGCCATCGCGCCGCTCCCCGAAAACGGGCGCAGAATAACCAGCGGAATTGCGTCGGCGGGGAAATTCACCGCGTTGCAAAGCGGCGTGAGAAGCCTTGTGAGCGCCTCAACCGCGCCGCTTGCCCGAAAAACACCGATGCAAACGATAAGCAAAACCAGCGCGGGAAGTATCTCGAAGCAAGTCCGCAAGCCGCTTTCCGAGCCCTCGCAGAACGCCGCGAAAACGTCCACGCGCTTGATTGCCGCATAAACTAGAATTCCTACCACAATTATAGGTATTATGTAATCAATCAAGCTGTCACCCGCTTCCCCGAGATTTCACGCCTTTCCGCGCCGCCTCACACCCGCTTCCCCGAGAATTTCGCGCAGATTTTCGCTGTGAAAACCGCGATAAACACCGAATACGCCGTGACAATCCACACGCACGGCAAGATATCCATAGGCTTTTCCGCGCCGTTTGCGGAGCGCAGAGCTGCGGCTGTCGCGGGGATTATCTGAAGGCTTGCCGTGTTCAAAACCGCAAGCATTATCATATTATCGCTCGCCGCCTCACACCCGTTTCCCCGAGAATTTCGCGCAGATTTTCGCCGTGAAAACCGCGATAAACACCGAATACGCCGTGACAATCCACACGCACGGCAAGATATCCATAGGCTTTTCCGCGCCGTTTGCGGAGCGCAGAGCTGCGGCTGTCGCGGGGATTATCTGAAGGCTTGCCGTGTTCAAAACCGCAAGCATTATCATATTATCGCTCGCCGAGTCGCCGCCGCCTTCCTCGGCGGAAATCGCCTTCATCGCGGCTATGCCGAGCGGCGTCGAGGCGTTTCCCAGACCCAGTACATTCGCGGCAAGGTTCATCGCAATCAGCCCCGCTGCCTTTCCGCCGCGATTTATCCCGCGAAAGAGCAATCCTATCGGTCTCGACAACAGCCGCGAGAGCTTCTCCAAAAGCCCCGCCTTCTCCGCGACCTTCATCAGCCCGCACCAAAAGCACATCACCCCGCAAATCGAGATAACCAGCTCCACCGCCTCGCCCGATTTTTCGAGAATGCTTTCGGACATCTCGCCCATTTTTCCGTTTACCGCCGCAAAGATGAACGAAATCACCGGTATTACAATCAGTATAATTTTCATAAAGTCCCCCGACTCACTTTGTCGAAAAAAATCGATTTAAATTGCCCGCAAAGCTGATTGTTGTGCGGAAGTTTACGTTTTCCTCAATAGACTGCCATATATTACTATAATTTCCATAAACATTAAAATTTTGTTAAAATTTGTCAATTAGTATTGACAATAATATCGAAATATGGTAAAATAAGGTAGAAAGGAAATGAAACCCGAATGGGTTGTCAATAAAAATTTACATATCAGGAGGAACAGAAAAATGGTAAAATCAACAGGAATTGTTCGCAAGGTGGACGAGCTCGGACGTATAGTTATTCCGATAGAACTTCGCAGAAATCTTGACATTGACGAAAAGGACAGCCTTGAAATCTACGTCGAGGATGACCACATCATTCTGAAAAAGTACTCGCCTGCCTGCGCATTTTGCTCAAATGCGGGTGAAATCACCACCTTCAAGGGCAAAAACATCTGCAAGAGCTGTCTTGCGGAGATTTCCCAAATGGGCAAAACGGCTGAATAAAACAACGAATTCTCCCTAAAAAACTATATGCCGCGCGGTGAAGAAAAATCACCTCGCGGCACTTTTTTATTCAGTTTTTGCGGCGGAAATTCGGGTTGTCGTCGGGCTCTCGCATAATCACGTCATACAGACGGCGGGTTTTGTTGGATTTTGCGTGCTTCTTCTCTTTTAGCATATCCAGCTCGGACTGCGTATCGTTCGCGAAAAGATTTCTGTCCTCCGTCCAAATGCCGCTCGGCGCGT
>CAMEQX010000331.1 GCA_945933905.1 uncultured Clostridia bacterium | reverse complement strand
TCCCCTTGACGTAACCGCTCAGCTTTGCTTTCAGCGCGAGCGTCGCCTTTGAGTGAATTTGGCAAACGCGCCCCTCGGAAATCCCCAGCGCCTTTGCTATATCGGAATATTTGAGATTTTTGTAATAGTAGAGCGTGATAACCTGACGTTCCTTTTCGGAAAGCTCGTTTACGGCGTCCGCGACGGTTTTTCGCATTTCGTCGTGTAAAAGCTCTCGGTCAAGCCCGCTGTCCTTGATAGACGGCTCGTCGATGTTGTCCTCGTACAAAAGCTCCTCGAAGGAAAGCGTGATTGTACAAGAACACTCCGCCATCATTTTGAGCATTTTCTCCTCGTCCATACCCATTTTTTCGGCAAGCTCGGAATTTGTGGGCGCTCTCCCATTTAAATTATACAACATAGAATTGGCTTTGTCAAGAGCCTTGGCAAATTTCCTCACGTTTCGCGGAATCCAGTCCTGTTTTCTGAGGAAATCTATAATTGCGCCGCGGATTTTTATGCTGGCGTAGGTCTCGAATTTCGCGCCGCGGTCGGCTGAATAGCTCTCGATTGCGTCCATCAGCGCGATTACGCCCTCGTTCACCACGTCCTCGACGTCGCCCGATTTTATGTACATATTTCGCATCGACAGGGCAACCGTCCGTACCAAGCCCATATTCTGCAAAACGATTTCGTTTCGCAGGGCGATATCGCGGTTTTGCTGATACAAAGCTACCCGCTCGGCATTATTATATGCTTCGGACATTTTGTATCACCCCCTGAAATGCTTTGATTAAACTCTCACGGCAGAACCAAGCGAAATGTTTCCGATTGCCTGAATTTGCGCGGAAGCGTCGATTTCGCTGTACGAAAGCACCGTTATGTTCTGAATAAACTGCTCTGTGAGCTTTTTGAAGTAAATTCTCACGACAGGCGACGTCAGAATTATTACAGTCGGTATAACGTCCTTGATTTTGTCGATTTCCTCGTTTGTCGCCGCGACAATGCTCTGGATAACGTCCGGCGGCATCGCGAGGTAGCTTCCCTGTTCGTTTTTCTTGACCGAGCATACAATCATATCCTCAATCTGCGTGTCAAGCGTGATTACGCGCAGGCTGTTCGCCTCGGCAAAGCGGTGCGTAATGGTGCGCTTAAGCGACTGGCGGACGTATTCCGTCGCGATATCGATATCCTTGAGGACGTTTGTGTGGTCGCCGAGCGTCTCCAAAATCGTCTCCATATCGCGAATGGGAATTCCCTCTTTAAGCAAATTCGCCAGAACCTTCTGCAAATACCCGACAGATATAACTTTCGGTATAATATCGTCAACGACAATCGGGTTGGTTTTCTTGACGTTTTCAATCATCGTGTTGACGTCCTGACGCGAGAGCAGCTCGTGTGCATAGCGCTTCATAATCTCGCTCCAGTGGGTTATCATCACGGAAACGGGGTCAATCAGCGTATAGCCCGCCACGTCCGCCATAATCTTCTTGTCCTCTGAAATCCACTTTGCAGGCAGCCCGAACGCCGGCTCAACCGTGTCGATACCCTCGATTTGCGAGGTGACGTCGCCGCTGTCGAGCGCGAGATAGTGGTCAACGAGAATTTCCCCGCGCGCAACCTCCTCGCCCTTAATCTTGATGATGTACATATTCGGGTTGATTTCGGGGTTGTCGGTCATTCGCACGGACGGGATAACCATTCCCATATCCATCGCGAACTGTTTTCGGAAGATAACCACGCGGTCGATGAAGTTGCCGCCGCTCTTCTCGTCAACAAGCCGCAAAAGACTGTAACCGAACTCCATTTCAATCGGCTCGACATTCAGCAGCTTGAAAACGTTGTCGATATCGCGGTAGTAGTCGTTGTCGGTTTTCGGCTTTTCAAGCTCCTCCTGCTCGGCTTTCGCGCGTTGAGCAAGCTCCAGCTGCGCCATTTTTTTCTTGTTTCGGTCAAGGAGAATTGCGCCGACAATGAGCAAAACGCCCAAAATAAGCAGCACAAAGCTCGGGAAGCCGGGAATAAGCATCATCACGATAACGACAATTCCCGCGATTAAAAGCACGAACGGCTGCGCGGTGAACTGCGACTTGATGTCGTTGATGAGGCTGTCCTCGGAGGCAGCGCGGGTGACAATCATACCCGTTGCCACGGAAATCAGCAGCGACGGTATCTGCGAGCACAAGCCGTCGCCGACTGTCGCGAGGGAGTAGGTGTTGAGAATTGTGTTGAAATCGCCGCCGCCCTGCACCATACCGATGATAACGCCGCCGATAAGGTTGACGAGCGTGGTGATGATGGACATAATCGCGTCGCCCTTGACGAACTTCGTGGCACCGTCCATTGAGCCGTAGAAATCCGCCTCGCGCTGAATGTTGCTGCGGCGCTTTTTCGCCTGTTCCTCGTTGATAAGACCGGAGTTCAAATCCGCGTCAATCGCCATCTGTTTACCGGGCATCGCGTCCAGCGTAAATCGAGCCGCAACCTCCGATACACGCTCGGAGCCCTTGGTGCTGACGATGAGATCGGAAGAGCGTCGTGTCGGGAAAGAGTGTAGATCTCGGTGGGCGCCGTAT
>CAMEQX010000330.1 GCA_945933905.1 uncultured Clostridia bacterium | reverse complement strand
CCTCGATAAGCGCGCTGCGGATTTCCTCGAGATGCTCGGAATTGCGCGTTTCGAGGTGAATTCTCAGGAAGCAGCCGTTGATGTCGGGGTTTTCGTCCGCGCGCTCGTGACGTACAGCGGTGACGTTGCCGCCGTGCTGCGCGATAATCTGCGAAACGCCGAGAAGCTGTCCGGGCTTATCGACAAGCTCGATGTTGAGCATACCCGAGCGACCGCTCTTAACAAGACCTCTCCTGATAACGCGGTTCAAAATGGTAACGTCGATGTTGCCGCCCGAAACCACGCACACAACCTTCTTGTTTTCCACGGGGATTTTGTTGAACATAACCGCCGCTACCGAAACCGCGCCCGCGCCCTCGGCAATCAGCTTTTGCTGCTCGATAAGCGCGAGAATTGCGCCCGAAATCTCGTCCTCGGAAACCGTGACGATTTCATCAACATACTGCTTGCAAAGCTCAAAGGTGTTCTTTCCGGGCTCCTTTACGGCAATTCCGTCCGCAAGCGTCGCCACGCTGTCAAGACGCTCGATTTTGTTGTCGTGGATTGAGTTGAACATCGAAGGAGCGCCCGCCGCCTGTACGCCGTAAACCTTGATTTTCGGGTTGAGCTGCTTTATCGCAAACGCAACTCCCGAAATCAGTCCGCCGCCGCCGATAGGCACGACAACCGCGTCCGCGTCGGGCAAATCGTCGATAATTTCAAGACCGATTGTGCCCTGTCCCGCGATTACGTTTTCGTCGTCAAACGGGTGAATAAAGGTATATCCCTTTTCATCGCGGAGCTGAAGCGCCTTTTTGTAAGCGTCGTCGTAAACTCCCGGCACAAGACAAACGTCCGCGCCGTAAGCCTTTGTCGCTTCAACCTTTGAAATCGGCGCGCCGTCGGGCAAGCAAATCAGCGACTTTATCCCCGCCTTTGTTGCCGCAAGCGCAACGCCCTGCGCGTGATTTCCTGCGGAGCAAGCGATTACGCCCTTTTCACGCTCGGCCTCGGTGAGCTGGGAAATTCTGTAATAAGCGCCGCGAACTTTAAACGAGCCCGTAACCTGTAAATTTTCGGGCTTGAGATAAACCTCTGCCGCGGGGTTGATTTTCGGCGCTTTTATCAGGTCGGTGCGCCTGATAACCTCCTTCAAGACGTGCGATGCCTTGTAAATACTGTCAAGTGTAAGCATTTTTCATACCTTCTTTACACAAAATAAATTTTACCAAATTACATTATACAACGCTTTGGGGAATTTGTCAAGTCTTATTGACAAACAGCGAAATTTGTGGTAAAATAATAGGAGTAGTTTTTGACGAAAATCGTCGGTTGGTTTGAAAACAGGTTTTGAGATATGAAGAATTTTTTTACACCGCCAAACATAATAACCTGCGTGCGTATCCTCGGCACTATTTCGCTTGTGTTTATCGAGCCTTTCTGCGCGGCGTTTTATGTGATTTGGACAATCTGCGGCGTAAGCGATGTGCTTGACGGCACGGTTGCCCGAATGATGAAAATTGAAAGCAAATTCGGCGCTCGTCTTGACAGTATCGCGGATATTATGTTTTACTTGCTGATGCTGTACAGGGTTTTGCCAACGCTTATCGTGGTTTTGCCGCACTGGATTTGGATAATCGTCTGCGCGATTGCCTTGACAAGAAGCGCCGCTTATGTCACAGCGCTGATTAAATACAAGCGTTTCGCCTCGCTTCACAGCTACCTCAACAAGCTGTCGGGATTTATGCTGTTTCTCGTGCCTTATTTTATCAGCCTGAGCTGGTTCTGGATATACTGCGTGGTGCTTTGCGGGATAGGGCTTCTGTCCTCGATTGAGGAGCTGCTTATTCATCTGCTCTCGCGGCATTATCAGGAAGGCAGGCAGACGATAATCGGGCTGAAAATCGGGAAAAAGCGCGCTCGTCCCAAGGGAAATGCCGCTGAAAAGGAATGAAAATTCGGCTTCGCGCGAAAGCGGTTGCCTAAAAAAAGGAGATAGAATTATGTACATTACTTGTTTGGATTTGGAAGGCGTTTTGGTGCCGGAGATTTGGATTGCGTTCGCCGAGGAGACGGGAATTCCCGAGCTTCGCAGAACAACGCGTGACGAGCCCGACTACGACAAGCTGATGAAATACCGCATCGGTATTCTTAAGGAGCACGGTCTTGGTCTCAAGGAAATTCAGGCGACCATCGCTAAAATCGACCCGATGCCGGGCGCAAAGGAGTTTCTCGATGAGCTGAGAGAGAACTCGCAGACGATTATTCTGAGCGATACTTTCACGCAGTTTGCCGCTCCGCTGATGAAAAAGCTCGGTCAGCCGACTATTTTCTGCAACTCGCTTGAGGTTGCTCCCGACGGCGAAATCACGGGCTACAAAATGCGCGTTGAAAAGTCCAAGCTCACCACGGTAAAGGCGCTTCAGTCCATCGGTTACGAAACCATCGCGGGCGGCGACTCCTTCAACGACCTCGGTATGATTACCGCGTCAAAATTCGGCTTCCTCTTCCGCTCAACCGAGCAGATTAAGAAGGATTACCCCGATATCCCCGCGTTCGAGGAATACTCGGATTTGCTCAAGTACCT
>CAMEQX010000329.1 GCA_945933905.1 uncultured Clostridia bacterium | reverse complement strand
AGACTGGGCCGCAAGGTAGCCCTGATTCAGGACAGAAAGGTTCTCGGCGGAAACGCAACCGAGCGCGCTATTCTCGGATATGCTGTTGAAAATCCGTCAAATGCGGAGGTTGTCGCGGTTGGAAATATCCCGTTCAACTCCACAAACAAATATTCCGCAACTCAGGTTGACGGACAGTATTCGCTTTCGCTTATCAAGGGCGCGCCCGAGAAGATTTTGCAGCGCTGCTCACACTATTATGATAAGGACGGCAACAAGCAGCCGTTTGATATGGCGGCTCTCAACGCGAAGATTGACGAGCTGGCAAACCGCGCTATCCGTGTTCTCGCGCTGGCAACAAGCGAGGACGCTCTCGGCGAGGACTCGCTTCCCGACGGCAACAACTGGACGCTTGTCGGCTGTCTTGGCATTCGCGATGAGGTTCGTCCCGAGTCGGTTACCGCAATCAAGGAAGTTAAGGGAGCGGGCGTTCAGGTTGTTATGATTACCGGCGACCGCAGAGAAACCGCTGTTGCAATCGCAAAGGAAGCGGGACTTATCGATGATGAAAAGACAAATCTTATGCTCACGTCCGACGAGCTGTCGAAGATGTCCGATGAGGAAATCAAGGCAAAGCTCAAGGATATCCGCGTAATCGCGCGTGCGCTTCCCTCCGACAAGAGCCGCCTCGTTCGTCTTGCACAGGAGCTTGACCTCGTTGCAGGTATGACGGGTGACGGCGTAAACGACTCCCCCGCGCTCAAAAAGGCAGACGTTGGCTTTGCGATGGGCGGAGGCACGGAGGTTGCCAAGGAAGCTTCGGATATCGTTATTCTGGACGACAACTTCAACTCAATCGACCGCGCAATCCTCTACGGACGCACAATCTTCAACTCCATCAGAAAATTCATCGTATTCCAGCTCACCATCAACGTTGCGGCGGTTCTTATCTCGTTTATCTGCCCGCTTATCGGCATCGCAAACCCGCTTTCCGTTATCCAGATTTTGTGGGTAAATCTCGTTATGGATACGCTTGCGGCGCTTGCATTCGGCGGAGAACCCGCTCTTGCGCGTTATATGAAAGAAAAACCCAAGCGCAGAAACGAGCCGATTATCAGCAAGTATATGATGAGCCAAATCATCACGGGTGCGGGCTGGTCGTTTATCCTGTCGGCTGTTATGCTGATTTTGGGCAACTATCCCGCGGGCGACGTGAGCTTCCTCGAACAGTGGGGACTGCTCCGCGATATAAACATTGAAGGCGAGCCGCACGCAATTCTTCACACGGCGTACTTCGCGTTCTTTATCCTGAGTGCCGTGTTCAACTCCTTCAACGCGAGAACCGAAAAGCTCAGCCTGTTCGATAACCTCGGCAAAAACAGAGGCTTCCTCATCGTTTTCGGCATAATCACGGCAGTTCAGATTGTGATGACCTATGTTGGCGGCGCAATTCTGAGCGGCTGGGGACTGGTTCTCGTTGAATGGGCGCTCGTTCTGGCAATGGCGATTTCGATTATCCCGATTGATATGATTAGAAAAACAATCGCAAATTCCATTTCAAAAAACAAGTAAAAACCGCTCGCTCTGTGGAGTGAACGTGAAAATAAGGAGGAAACAGTTATGGCAGTAAATCTTTCCAAGGGACAGAGAGTTTCTCTCGACAAGTCGGTTACAATGGCGAGAATAGGTCTGGGCTGGGACATCAACAAGTATGACGGCGGTCAGGATTTCGACCTTGACGCGTGTGTTTTCCTGCTCGGCGCAAACGGCAAGGTTCTTCGCGACGAGGATTTCGTGTTCTACAACAACCTCTCCGCAAGAAACGGCGCCGTTGTTCACACGGGCGACAACCGTACCGGCGAGGGTGACGGCGATGATGAAGCTATCATCATTGATTTCACGAAAATTCCTCAGGAAATCGAGAAAATTGCCGTTACCGTAACAATTTTCGACGCGCAGCAGAAAAATCAGAATTTCGGTCAGGTTTCCAACTCCTACGTTCGCGTTGTCAAAATCGACAATCCCGACGACCAAAACGGCGAGGAGGTTCTGGAAGTTCAACGCGGTTGCTGCGGGCTATCAGGGAGGTCTTGAGGCGCTTTGCAGAAGCTACGGCGTTAACGTTTAATTTACAGAATATTCCAACTCGGGAGGCGGCGCTTTGAACCAAGATATCAACAGAATAATTGACGGCGCGCTTCCCGGAGCGGAAATTACCCTTCCCGCAGGCGAGTTTGAAGGTCCCGTCATAATCGCAAAACCGCTCAGAATTGTCGGAAAAAGCACAACAATCTGGGCGAAAAAAGGCAGCGTTATCGAGATAAAATCGCCCGGAGTTTCAATTTCGGATATCCGCGCGGAGCTCACCGAAAGCAGCGAAACCGACTGCGCAATCAAGGCTTACTTCCCCGCCGACGCGAAAAATGTCGAGGTGCTGGGGAGCGTGTCGGGATTTGGCGCAGAGGACGGATTTTTCGATGTTCCGCGGACGATAAATCTCGGCGAATTCCAAGCGGACGCGGAAAATTCGGTTACACTTTGGGTGAACGTTCCCGAAAAAACCGAAATTCTCTGCGATATCAAGGAGATTGACAT
>CAMEQX010000328.1 GCA_945933905.1 uncultured Clostridia bacterium | reverse complement strand
TCGTGCTGGGTGTTGTTTCTTGCAATCGCCGACTTGAGCACGCGGATTTTTGTGTGGTCGGAGCCTGTTTCGATAAGCACGGTGTCCTCCTTAACCGACAAAACGCGCCCGATAATGCCGCCGCTTGTAACAACCTCGTCCGCAACCTGAATGTTGTTGAGCATCTCCTGCATTTCCTTGTTGCGCTTCTTTTCGGGGCGCAGAATAAGGAAATAGAAAATTCCTATCATCAGCACAAGCGGCAAAACCATCATAAGAATGGACGCCCACTGCGAGCCCGCCGCCGCAGCCGCCTGCTGTTGGCTTGAAGCTGAAATCAAATTGAGTAAATTCATTTTTTGTCCTCCGTATCTGTTGTTTTCTTTTATATACAAGTGTACATACTTTTATATTATACACCTTGTTTCATAAAAAATCAAGTGGGAAAATGTTATTTTCCAAAAACGTTTATTTCGGTTTCCGAGAACGCTTTTCTGATATCCGAAAGTGCTGCCTCGGAATAGCCGCCCTTGATTACCACATAATATTCCGTGTCACCGAGAGCCGTTTTCAGCTTTTGAGCAAAGGCTTTCGCGAAGGTGTAAGCCTCGGAAGCGGAAGCAGTCGGCGTGTAATCCACAATCAGCTTGACCTCGGAGAGCTTGTCTGCGCTGTCGCAAAGCTCTGCGTCCGTGCAAAGACGGCTTTTCGCTATGACATTTTCACCCGCAACCTCAATCCACAGCTCCGCGCCGTTTCTCTCGGAGCCCGCCTTTGCCGAGTCAAGAACATTCCAGAGCGCGTCCTGACGGGATTTGCTGTCGGAGAGCGGAAGGTCTGCGAGATATTTCGAGATATCTTCCTTGTGGAATTTCGGGTACATTGTGTTCACGGCGATGACGTTTTTGAAGCCCGCCGCAGAAAGCTCCGCGGTGATTTCGCCCATAAACTGCAAGGTTTCCGACTTAAACGGCGAAAGCCACGGCTTTCCGCCCTTTTCCTCGCGGTCATCGTGCCAAGTGTAGCCGCTGCCCGTTATGCGATAGCCGCCGTCAGTCGCGTCCTTGTAGCCGCAAAGACGGTCTTTCAGCGTGCTTATCTTCGCCGCGGGAATAAAGCCCGCGTCCGTTATCGCCTTGCAGATTTGCTCGGCGGTGAGAGTGCCGGTGATGATGTTGTGGGTGTCAAGACCCTTGATTTCGCTCTTGTAGAGGAAATTTCCCGTGTCGTTTTTCAGCGTCACGCAGACCGTTTCCACACCCGCCGCCTTTGCCGCAGCAAGCGCGCTGTTGAGCGAAGCGGAGCTTAAAGCCGAGTCATCGGGGAGAAAATAAACGTCTGTCATTTTCCGCACGGGTTCAACGGGTGCCTCCGAGCTTTCCTCCGAGGAGCTCGGGATAACGCTTTCCGAGGAAACCTCCTCGCTTGACGGGGGAGTCCAAGCGGAGTCCGAGGTAAGAGAGCTGTTGTTGCGGTTGTTGAAAAACTCGACAAGCGGCTTCCCCAGCCCAAATCCCAGAACACCGAGCGCGCAAGCCGCCACAACCGTTATCACAATCGTGAGAACCTGTTTTCGCTTGTTTTTACGTTTGCTGTAAAGATTGACCTTGCTTCGTTTGATTTTGATGTTGGTTTTTTTGTTTTTCAATGCGCCCAAGCCCCCTTTGTCGAAGAATTAGAATTCGGCTGTATAACCGACCAAAACGTTAAATGCGAGCGACAGAATTCCTATATAAATCATCATAATCGGATAGCCGCGGAAAATTTTCGGGATTTTTTCGCTTGACAAACGGTCGTTTGCAATATTGAGCAAAAAGCACGCGAGGAAAAAGCCGATACCCGTGCCGAAGCCGTAGCCGACGTATCCCGCGAAGCCTTTTCCGAAGGTTGAGTTGAGGAAAAGCGCGCCGAATACCGCGCAGTTGAAAATCGCGAGGTGAGCGTATTTCTTGACCTTGTAGAACGTTTTCGGGAAGCCCTTCCACAAAATCAGCAAGCCGATTACATACAGCAGGCTGATTATCCCCACATAAACCAGCGGCATAAGCAAATCGCCGTAGGGAAGCGGGAGCAGCAGCCCATCAAACTGATATGAGATAATGCTCGCGAGGGTTGTCATAATGGTGATGCCGATTGAGAAGCCGACAACGTGCGAGTCCTTGCGCGAGGCGTAAATCGCGACATTCGCGCCGAATGCCCTGTCGAAAATCGCGTTTTGCGTGAAAACCGAAATCATCGCAAGGCTCACTATTCTTGCAAAAACGTTGCTCATCTGCCGCGCTCCTTTCTCGAGGAAACGCGTCTTCCCGCAGCGGCTCTGCAAAGCGCAGCGAAAATTCCCACTAAAATAAAGCCAAAGAAGGGAGATTTTGCCGAGGGCACAATCGGCTCGCAGACGTGAAATCCGAAAACCGTGCCGTAGGAGAGAATTTCTCTCACAAAGCCCGCCGCAAACGCCGCCATCGCGTAGCCCGCAATATAAATCAGCGCGTCAACCGCCATTCTTCCGTAGGGCTCGAGGTAAAAGCGGCTCTCGGTTTTCGCGAGGATAAGCGAGTTCACGACAGTAAGCTCGATATAAACCATAACCTCCTTC
>CAMEQX010000327.1 GCA_945933905.1 uncultured Clostridia bacterium | reverse complement strand
GCCCTATTGTGTCAAAATTCCGCATAAAATAGCGGTTTTACAAGTGCCGATATCAAGTAGGAAATCAAGTAAGAAATCAAGTAAGAAATCAAGTAGTCTATCAAGGAAACGAAACCATAATTTCGCTTCACTCTCGAAATACGCGACAAAAGGATTGACCGATTGATTTTTTTCGATAAAATTTTCTTTTTCAGACAGGTGAACTCGGAGGAACTATAAGACTTTTTGTTGGTCTTTATAAGACTTTTTGTTGGTGATTAAACGAGTTTTTGTTGGTCGTTTCTAATCAGGACTGAAAAAGAAAAAACTTTCCTGTTACCGCTTCGGAGAAGATTTCTTCTTCTGCTGGGTTTGCTGTTCCCGTTCCGATGAGCGACTCTGCTCCTGTTCTTCTCTCTGCATACGATGGAGTTCCTCGTTTACTTGTGGAACGAGGTTTAAGTTATAAATCGCTCGCTTTATGTGATTATACTGACCAACCTTTTCTTTTAGGCTCGATATTTCATCATCACGCTCCTTAAGCTTGCTCTTGTGAGCTTCTTTCGGTATCATATCTCGCATTTTGCTGACCAGCTGATAGTTCTTTGTCCGTTCCGATAGACCTTGTTTCGCTAGTTCGATGATTTCATCGAGCTGTTTTTCGTCCACAGACACCCGCTTGGAGAACGGAATAGACTTCTTATCAGCCTTGAAACGGTCGATTTCATCGTACATACCGCTTATATTTGTTTTCAGATTTGAGAGATTTTGCAATTCTGCGTTTTTTTCTGTGATTTGGCTGTTAATGTCGGCGAGTTGTGTCGTTGCAACGGCGGTTTTGTCCTCAATCTGCCGAATTTGCCTGTCATAACTGCTTACTGTTTGCTCGAGCTGTTCGGCGCGTGTCTTCAGCTTAAGGGTTTGCGTATCGAGGTGCATTCTTCCCTCTGCTCGAGGGTGATTTACAGTAAGCCCAGCGCTTTCACATAGAGCCGTTAAGTAATCGTTTTCTTGCTTTTCCCACAAAATTTGAGCCGTTTCCTTGCCTGTTTTGGTTATTCCCTGTTCTTCCAATGCCTTGACAAGCCCTGTTTGCGTCTGTAAGCCCCTAGAATAACCGTGAGCGACAGGGATATAGTCAAGGTGGACGTGAGGCTCTCCCTCCTCGTCTGCGTGGTAATACGCGCCTATAAGGGCTAAATTCGGGTTACGTTGTTTCCAAGTATCTACAAATTCCCTCATAATCTCTTTACCCTGTTCGGCAGAGCAGATAGACGTTCCGTCCTCGTTCTTGCCGTATATGCCTATAATCATCTCATAAACAGGGTGTTTCTTCTTATCCTTGCAGATATCGTTGTAATAGCTCGAAATTCGCCGCTCTGGGCGGCTCTGCTTTGCGTTGTATTCTGCCACAGCTTCACCGAACAGACGTTCGTATGCTTGTCGAACAGGCTCGTCAATCCACGTTTCGTGCAAGCCATTCAAGTCAATGTGTGGCTCTTTGCTCACGACCTTGTAGTTTCGGACGTTGTGTTCGCGTGCGACCGCCGAACCGTTATGCGTGCTTATCGTTACTCCCATTGTCTGCGTTCTCCTTTCCAGCTCACCCTCGAGGGCTATAATCTCCGTGTCCCCACACGAAGATTATACCACCTTTGCGGGCTTGCTGTCAAGTCTTCCTTGCCAAAGGTAGTAACACAATACTACTTTCGGCAAGCCAAAAGTAATTGTGGCAGGGGTAAACCCCTGCACCCCGAGGAGTTCCGACCTCTGCGGAGGTCGGGCAAAGCGTTCCCCTCTGCACTTCCCTTTTGCATATTGTATTACAAAAAGTATTGCATTTTGTAATACGATATGATATAATATAATCGAGGAGGGGTATGATGTTATTTGAATGGGACGATGAAAAAGCTCGAGCAAACATCAAGAAGCACGGAATTGACTTTGAAACAGCCGCAAGAGTGTTTGCCGATGAGAACAGACTTGAGATATATGACGAGGAGCATTCGGAAGACGAGGACAGATACATAACCATAGGAATGATAGACAACGTTGCTTGCGTTGTTATGGTTGTTTATACCGAACGAGGAGAAGCTGTACGTCTGATTTCAGCCCGAAAAGCTACAAGTCAGGAAAGGAGAATGTATTATGATTATACGCAAGGAAATTGATATCCACGCGCCTTTGACCGATAGCCAAAGGAAAATGCTCGAAACCATCAAGGACAGACCCATCGAGTTTGATGAGGACTGCCCAGCGCTTACAAAAGAGCAACTCACGCAGTTAAGGAGAGTATCGGAAGAACGCCGCGCAGAACGTTGCAAGCAGACGGTATCGATACGGCTCTCTCCTCAAGCTCTAGCCACCGCAAAATCGCTAGGAAAGGGCTATACGTCGATTTTAAGCAGAATATTAGAGAATGCCTTGAAAGATATCGATACCATTCGGAATAACTTGTAAATCACGAAACCCGCCCATAAAGGCGGGTTTTGTCATTAGTGCTTATATTTCGACATCAAGCCCCAATGAATGAAACAAGGCTCGAACGTCAGACCGAAGCTCCTCTCCGTCTATCTGTTCCAATCCCGCCGCGGCATAAATGGC
>CAMEQX010000326.1 GCA_945933905.1 uncultured Clostridia bacterium | reverse complement strand
CGAGGAGCAGAAAATTGTCGCGGGAAACAC
Organism: uncultured Clostridia bacterium; assembly: GCA_945933905.1. GTDB lineage: Bacteria > Bacillota > Clostridia > Oscillospirales > Ruminococcaceae > CAG-115. Next base: position 2,563 of record CAMEQX010000326.1, on the reverse strand, counting down.
CGAGCTTATCTACGACTCGTTTACGGTGACGGTTGCGGGAGAGCCCGTGGTTTTGCCGAAAAAGGAGTTTCAGATTTTGTTCAAGCTGCTGTCGTTTCCGGGGAAAACCTTCACGCGTCAGGCGCTTATGGAGGAGTTCTGGGAAATGGACTCGGACAGCGAAGCGAGAACGGTTGACGTACACATAAACCGCCTCAGAGAGCGCTTTCGCGAGAATAAGGACTTTGAAATCGTGACGGTGAGAGGGCTGGGCTATAAGGCGGAAATAAAGGCTTGATGTATGGATAAAGTCAAAGGATTTTTTAAAGCGGTCGGAAAGTGGTTTTCAAAGGCATTCTCCCGCGTAAACCGGCTCGGTGTAAAGCTGATGATTTTGACGCTGATTATCATTGTCGCGTCGGAAATTCTGAGCTTCACGGCAACAATTATAATCGGCTATCTTTCGGGCGGCACAATGAGCACAAACGCGACAATAGGTCCGATTATCGCGAGCGTTATTGTCGGAGGACTGCTTGCGTTTGTTATCGGAAACGCGGTTTTGAAGCCGCTTTCAAACCTTACGAAAGCGACAAAGCGCGTCACAAACGGCGATTACACGGTTAAGCTGGAGATGGATTTTCTCACGCGGCACACGATAAAGGAACTGCGAAATCTTATCAAGGACTTCAATCAGATGACTGAGGAACTTCGCTCAACTGAGCTTTTCCGAAAGGATTTTATCGGGAACTTTTCCCACGAGTTCAAAACGCCGCTGGTGTCGATAAGAGGCTTCGCGCGGCAGCTCTGCGAGGACGATTTATCCGAGGAGCGCCGCAAGGAATTCGCGAAAATTATTCTCGAGGAAACCGAATATCTGACCGAGCTTTCCGCAAACACTCAGCTTTTGACAAACCTCGAAAACCGCGATATAATCACGGATAAGACGCGTTTTTCGCTGGACGAGCAGCTTAGAAGCTGTATGCTGCGGCTGGAGCCCGTTTGGTCGGCGAAAAACATCGAAATCGATATGAGCGGGCTTTGTCCGATTGACTATTACTGGAACGAGCAGCTTCTCGCGCATATCTGGAACAACCTGTTCGACAACGCCGTGAAATTCACCGAAAACGGCGGCGAAATCACGGTCTGCTGCGAGGAGAAGGGCGGATTTGTGCTGGTGACGGTAAAGGACAACGGCTGCGGAATACCCGAGGACGCGCTCCCGCACATCTTCGAGAAATTCTATCAGGCGGACATTTCACACGCGGCGCGCGGAAACGGCTTGGGACTGCCGCTTGCACAGAAAATAGCGGAGCTTTGCGGCGGCGGGATTTCCGCAAAAAGCAAGCTCGGAAAAGGAACCGAGTTCACCGTTAAACTGAAACAGGAGGAACAAAAATGAACGAGATTTACAAAAAGCTGATGAATTGCTATGAGCAGGTTGAGAAGAAGATTTCTTTCAAGCCGGAGCTTGCGCTGGTTTTAGGCTCGGGGCTGGGGGATTTCTGCGACACGCTTGATATAAAGGAAACGCTGGATTACGCGGAGATTGACGGCTTCCCGAAAAGCACGGTTGCGGGACACAAGGGAAGATTTGTGTTCGGTTACTGCGGGAAAGCGCCGATTGTTTGTATGCAAGGCAGAGTGCATTATTACGAGGGATATTCAGTGACGGACGTTGTTCTCCCGACAAGACTTATGAAGCTTATGGGCGCGAAAACGCTGTTTTTGACGAACGCGGCGGGCGGCATAAACCCTTCCTTCAAGGCGGGCGATTTTATGCAAATCAGCGACCACATTATCTACAACGTTCCGTCAGCGCTTATCGGAGAAAATATCGACGAGCTTGGCGTGCGTTTCCCCGATATGAGCGAGGTTTATTCAAAGAAGCTCAGAAAGCTGGTTGAGGAAGCGGCGGCAGAGGCGGGCGTTCCCCTGAAAAGCGGCGTGTACATTCAGACCTCGGGCCCGAACTATGAAACTCCCGCAGAGGTTCGCGCTTTCGGCAGACTTGGCGCGGACGCCGTCGGAATGTCAACGGCGGTTGAAGCGGTCGCGGCGCGGCACTGCGGAATGGAGGTTGTCGGAATTTCCTGCATTTCAAATCTCGCCGCGGGAATTTCTCCCGAAAAGCTCTCGCACAAGGAAGTTCAGGAAACCGCAGACAAAGCCGCTCCGATGTTCAGAAAGCTTGTGACAAAGGCGATTGAGAAGATTTCGGAAAACGCTTGATTTTCGTGAATATCAAAAGCAATTCGGCTTGACAAAGCGGGAAAAATTTGATAAAATGGAAATCAGAGAATTCGGACGTTCAGCGAGGTATTTTTATGAAAATAAGACAAAGAATAATAAGCGCGCTTGCTGCGGCTTCAACGGCGATTTCGATGCTGTCGGCAACTTCGTTTGCAAGCAGTTTGAGGTTTGATGTAAACGGCGACGGCTACGAAAACTCAAAGGACGCGCTTTACATTTTACAGGAATGGCTGTTCAATGGCAATCAAGACGAACGGCTTGATGTAAACAATGACGGCTTCGTTAACTCGAAGGACTCGCTTTATGTTTTGAAGGTGTTTTTGGGGTTAATTGA
>CAMEQX010000325.1 GCA_945933905.1 uncultured Clostridia bacterium | reverse complement strand
GAGATCAGGATGTCCATGGAGGGGGACATGGTGTTATAGAAGGTGCGGTTCCGGTCGTACACGCCGGTACGGATAAAGTCGGTGAGGACGTTGTTGCTGTTGGACGCGCAAATCAGCTTGTTTACGGGAATGCCCATTCTCTTAGCGTAGTAAGCCGCAAGGATATTGCCGAAATTGCCCGTCGGAACAACTATGTTCACCTTCTCGCCGAACTCGATTTCCTTATCGGCAACAAGCTGCACATAAGTAGATACATAGTAAACAATCTGAGGCGCAAGTCTGCCCCAGTTAATCGAGTTTGCGCTCGACAGGAGAATGTTCTGCTTTGCAAGCTTTTCCTCGATTTCCTTGTCGGTGAAAATCGCCTTTACGCCGTTCTGGCAGTCGTCAAAGTTGCCCTTAACCGCGCAGACGTTTACGTTATTGCCCTCCTGAGTGGTCATCTGACGCTTCTGCATAGGAGAAACGCCGTCCTCTGGATAGAAAACGCTGATTGATGTACCGTCAACGTCCTTGAAGCCCTCAAGAGCCGCCTTTCCGGTATCGCCCGACGTTGCCACAAGGATAGCGATATGCTTGCCGTCAACCGTCTTTTTCGCGGAGGTTGTCAGCAGATAAGGCAAAATCTGAAGCGCCATATCCTTGAACGCGCAGGTAGGTCCGTGCCACAGCTCAAGAATGTATTTACCGCCGTTCAGCTTGGTGATTTCGGCGATGTTGTTGGTGTCGAAATTCTTGTCGTTATAAGCACTCTCAACGCAGTGACGAAGCTCCTCCTCGGTAAAATCGGTCAGAAACTTCGAGAAAACCGCATAAGCGCGCTCCGTGTAGGATTTCGTGCAAAGCGATTTGATTTCATCCTCGGAGAACGCGGGGATATTCTCGGGGATATAAAGTCCTCCCTCGTCGGAAAGTCCCTTTACAATAGCGTTTGCGCTCGATACCTTGAGCGAAGAATTTCTTGTGCTCGCGTAATTCATTGTCTTTCATCCTTTCAATTTACGGTGTAAATTCCGTCTGCCGTGAAAGCGTCCTCGTATATTTCTATTCGGGTAATTCTCGGGAACTCGCCGCGCGTGAACTCAACCTCGGCAATATCGTATCTCGGCTGAAGGCTCGTGGGATTTTCCGAGAGCCACGCGTCCGCCGTGAGCACGATTTTCCTTTGCTTTGTGAAATTCACCGCCTCAAGCCCCGAAACCATACTGCTGATTTTCCGCGCCTTTACCTCGGTGAACACGACAAAACCGCCGATTTCCGAGATTATGTCGATTTCGCCGACGCGCTTGTGGAAATTTCTCGCGATGATTTTGTGTCCGCGCCGCTTCAACTCCTCGCAGACCGCGTCCTCGCCGAGCTTTCCCTTCTCGATTTTATCCATTCTTTTTCTTTTTATTATAGTGCTTTATCAGAAACTTCTGTCGATGTATCGGGCAGGCGCCGTATTTGTCAATCGCTTCATAGTGCGCCGCCGTGCCGTAGCCCGCGTGTCTCTCAAAGCCATACTGCGAATAAAGCTCCGCCTGCTTTTTCATATATCGGTCACGCGAAACCTTTGCCAGAATTGACGCTGCGGCAATCGCCTCGCTTCGTGCGTCGCCGTGCTTGAGGTTTTTTACAAAGCCTTCGATTTCCGGCAGCACATCTCCGTCAACCAGCACAATTCCCGCATTCACAGAAACCTGTTCAAACGCTCTTTTCATCGCAAGAAGCGCCGCCGAGAGAATATCGGTTTGCTCGATTTCCTCGACCGTTGCCACGCCGATGCCGTAGGAAAGCGCCTTCGCGGTGATTTCCTCAAAAAGCAGCTCGCGTTTTTTCTCGGAGAGCTTTTTGCTGTCGTTTATCCCGTCAATCGTTTGATTTGGGTCAAGGATAACCGCCGCCGCGTAAACATCTCCCGCGATAGGTCCGCGCCCCGCTTCGTCAATTCCGCAGACTGCCCCGTATTTCTCGGAAACAATTCTGTCAAATTCGCGAAGCGTAACCTCGCCGCAGTCTATTACAAGCTGAGTTTCCTCGCTTTTTTTATGCTTGCTCATAAAATCACTCCGAAAAAGGCGGCTTGTCAAGCGTGATTTTCCCGATTTTTCCGCCGCGGAATTCATCGAGAAGAGCTGCCGCGGCACGCTCCGTGTCGGGTTCTCCGCCCGAAACCAGCATTTTCCGCGCTCCCGCAATCTCTACGAGAACATCGCCCTCGCCCGTTATCCCGTAGCGCGCTTTCATCAGCTCGGGATAATCCCGCATCAAAACCGCGCCCAGCGCTCTCGCAAGCGCCTCGGTGTCCATAACCTCGTCCTTGACAGCTCCCGTAAACGCAAGCCTCTGCGCCACGTCCTTGTCCTCAAACTTCGGCCACAAAATCCCCGGCATATCAAGCAGCTCCACGTCCTTGTCAATCGTCACCCACTGTTTACCTCGGGTAACGCCCGGACGGTCGCCGACCTTTGTTTTCTTGGAATTCGCCATTCGGTTGATAAACGAGGATTTCCCCACGTTTGGAATGCCCACAACCATCAGCCGCATCGCTTTTCCTATCATACCGCGGGCTTTTCTGCGCTCGGTGAGCTCACGAAGCAAAAAAGCTCGCTGTTTACGGTGA
>CAMEQX010000324.1 GCA_945933905.1 uncultured Clostridia bacterium | reverse complement strand
CCTCGGGGCGCTTCAGCAGATAGCTGTGCTTGACAAACGGCTCCGCGGAACCCGTAATATCGGCTTCCTGGAAGACATCTCTACCGATTTGGTCGGAATTAACCTGTCCGGTGATAATAACCATCGGCACGGAATCCATATAAGCCGTAGCAATCGCGGTAATCAGGTTCAGCGCGCCGGGACCGCTTGTGGCAACGCACACGGCGGGTTTTCCTGTAACTCTCGCATAGCCCGAAGCCGCGTGACCGCCGTTTACCTCGTGGCGCACGAGAATGTGATTTATATTGCTTTTGTAAAGTTCATCGTAAAACGGACAGATTGCCGCGCCGGGATAACCGAAGATATCGGTAATTCCCTCGGCTTCAAGGCACTTTGTCATCGCCTTTGCGACTGTCATTCTTTCCATCGTCCACACTCCAACAATTCTGTTTATAATCCTAATCCAAAAGAGCAAAACCCGCTCAAAAATTTTTAACTCCCTTTATTATAACAAATTCTTGTTTTTTTGTCAAGAGCTATTTCAATATCTTGCGAAAAAACAAGGGGGGAAACACAAGTTTCCCCCTGAAATTCTTATCAATAATCGCTGTACTCATATTTAAACGGGTCAACGCGATAGCCGTTTTCGCGAACCTCAAAGTGCAGATGGTCGCCCGTGGACCAGCCCGTGCAGCCGACAAGACCGATTACGCCGCCTCTGGTGACTTGCTGTCCCTCATAGACGAAAATCTTGCGGCAATGCGCGTAAAGCGTGGAAACTCCGCCGCCGTGGTCAACAACTATGTAATTTCCCCAACCGCCGCCGCAGCCGCAGGAATAATACTTTGAGTAATCGTGCGGGCAGGTGTTGGAAACCTTGATAACCGTGCCCGACTGAACCGTGTGAATGTTCGCGTTTCCGACGGGAACTCCCGAGCCTACAACATCGATACCGCCGTGATTGCCGTTTCTCCACGGGTCATAGCCGTAATATGTGGTAATTCTATGGAACTGCGGCTCAAGCGGCCATCTGAAGTTGCTGCTGTAATCGCCCTGACTGCCCGTGCCGTTCTGCTGCGCCTGTCTGATAAGCTCCTGAAGCGCCTTGTCCAGCTCGTCAAGCTTGCTGTTGGACACCGCGATATCGTACTCCAGCCCGTCAACCTTGTCCTTAAGCGACTGATTTTGCGCCGCAAGCCCGTAGAGATAGTCCTTCTGCTCGCCCGCGTAGGTTTCAAGACCGGTTTTCTCGTCCTCGAGGTCCTTCATCTCGCTTTCAAGCTGTTCCCTTTGCTTGTTGAGGTTTTTCTTGTCCTGTTCAAGACCGTCAATCTCAACGTTGAGGTCGTCAATCATCTTCTCCTGCTCCTCGATTGAAGCGAGAAGATTTTTCATAAAGTTGAGATTTTGACCGCTTATGTTCTTGACAACATCGGAGTAAACGTAATAATTATACCAATCGTCCGAGCCGTTCAGAATGGGAAGCGCGCCGGAAGAATCCGTCATATAAAGCGCTCTCGCAAGCTTTGCGAATTTGTCGAGATTGCGCTTGTTTTCAACCTGCATTGAAGCGATATCGGACTTTTTCTTCTCGATTGTCGCTTCCTTGTCTTCAATCTGCTTCTCGACAGCCTCGATTTCCAGCTTTTTCGCGTCAATGTTCTCCTGCTTTGCGATGATAAGCTGACCGAAAGTCATAATCTCCGCGTTTACGCCGTCAATCTGCTCGCTTACAATATTCATCGCGTCTTCGTTGTTTGCGATGTCGTCTCCGAGCTTGTCAATCTGATTTTTTCGGTTCTCGTTTTCTTTCTGAATTCTGTCGATTTCGTCCTGAATATCCTTCATCGCGGAGCTTCCGTGAGCGCTTTTGTTCATCAGATTATCCGACGGAATGATAAGCAGCGCCGCCGCGCAGACCGCCGCTCCCGCTCTTGCCCAAAACGAAGGCTTTTTCAGCTTTTTATAAATCCCCATAAGTACCTCTCTTTATAAACGCTTGTCCTTTACGGCGCACGGCTTTCCCCAAAGCCAAAATTACGCCATCTATCCTAATTATACCTTTTTCGACAACTCTTGTCAAGGGTTTATGCGTGAAAAATTTATGAAAAAAGTCGGTAATTTATTCCAATGAATTTTCAACTTGCAAAAAATTGCAATTTCACGCGCGAAAGTGCAGTAATTTTTTTTGCATACTTCATTTTGTTTTTTGTAAATCGCGGTTTTTTGTGAGTATTCAACAAGTTGATATAGCATATACTGTAAGTTTTATACAAAACTTTGAAAAATGATTGAAAAAAATCAAAAAAATTCTTGCAAATTGAAGAATATTGTTGTATAATCTAAACGTAGGCTAAAGCACTAAATTATTTATCAGGAGGACATATTCCAATGGCTTTGAAAAATCAGTATCTTGCAGATTTGCTTGAAACGGTAAAGAAAAGAAATCCCGGCGAGCCCGAGTTCATTCAGGCTGTAACCGAGGTTTTTGAGACTCTCCAGCCTGTTGCCGACAAGCGTCAGGATTTGATTGACGCAGGTGTATTCGAGAGAATTGTTGAGCCCGAAAGACAGATGATTTTCCGCGTTCCGTGGGTTGACGACAACGGCAAGGTTCAGGTAAACCGCGGC
>CAMEQX010000323.1 GCA_945933905.1 uncultured Clostridia bacterium | reverse complement strand
GGTTACACCGTCAACGAGGAGAGCGACGTCGTCGCCGAACTTTTTGCGGATTTCTTCCAAATCGATGTCGGTGTCCTCAACGACGTCGTGGAGGAGGGCAGCGCAGATTGTGTCGGTGTCCATAAAGTAGTCCATCAAAATCATAGCGACGGAGAGGGGGTGGGTGATGTACTTTTCACCCGAGGAGCGCATTTGACCGTCGTGAGCTTTGTCGGCGAGGTCGTAGGCGCGGCGGATTTTGTCGGCGTCGTATTGTTTGTCGGCGTCGTTGACGCGTTTGATTAAGTCGTCGATGGTAACAGTTTCCATAAAATCACTTCCAAAAAACAATTTAGGGTAATGCTGAAAGACTTTTCGCCAAGTTGTAATCAAGCACCGCGTAGCGAAAAAGTCTTTTTGAAATTCTTAAAAACTTTTTCTTCAGAAAAAGTTTTTAAGCCGCCGGAGGCACTCGGCGCGAAGCGCCGCTACTCGCGGCGGAGCCGCGCTACTAGAGCGCGAAGCGCGACAATACGCGTTCAAAAGCGCTAAAGGGGGTCTGGGGGAAAAACAAGAGTTTTTCCCCCAGCGGAAAGGGGCTTGGGGGAAACCCCCGGGGGTTTCCCCCAAGCATTTTTCCGGCTCGAAGCCGGAAAAATGCAAAAGAGCACGCTTAAATCAAAGTAATTATCAAGGTAAAACCAATCTCAAACAAGTTGCTAAGAATTCTCGGCAAGCCGCGCCAAAATCCCCTCTTTAAACAAATCCCGCTTTTCTTTCGCGGGGACAATCCGCGCGCGTTCACCGTCAAAGCTTGCCATATTCGCTTCACGGAACGCGGTGACGGCGATTTTGAGCATACAGTAGTTGACGGAGCCGTCAAAAACGGCGAGCTGCTCAAGGGAAAGACGACCGTTGTTCTTGCGGAGGAGGTCGTAAATCTTCATCAGGTCCTCGCGGCTGCGCGGGATAACCCTCGGGGTTAGCCGCTTGTCAAAGCCCTCGCCGCGCAAAATCGCGTCCGAAACACGCCTTGCCGCGAAAAATCTGTCCTCGCGGAAGCCTGTCGGACGGTAGTCGAGAAGCCTTAGCTGAACGGACTTCGAGCCGTTGTATTCGTTGATTTCGGCGTGCGCGATGATGTCGATTTTGTCGCCCGCTTCCGCGGCAAATTCCGCAAAGCTTATCTTGAACGAAATCGCGCGGAAATTCGCGCCGCCGTGCCTTACGTCAAGCGAAATGTACCTTCCGTCCTTGAGCGCGCGCTTCGCTTTGATTTCGCAGCCCTCAAGCAAAAACACGGGCTTCGCGAAGCCTTCTCCGAGCGGCTCCAGACGGCTCATAGCATCAATGTTCGCGATTTTCAGCATATCGCTTGTCACACGCATATCCGCGAAAAGCTCCGCTTCGGGCATCGTCGGATAATGCGCCGCCGCAAATTCCTCGATTTTTCGCTTGAATTCGTTTATCTCGTCAGCCTTGACGGAAAAACCGCCTGCCATAAGATGCCCGCCGAATTTCGTGAGATACGCGGAGCAGTGGTTGAGCAAGCCGTAAATCGAGAAATTTCCCACGCTCCGACAAGAGCCGCGCCCCTCGCCTTTGTCGATTGCGACAACGATGGTCGGCTTTCCGTATTTTTCGACAATTTTCGCGCAGACAATCCCGATTACACCCGCGTTCCAGCCCTCGCCCGCGAGAAAAATCACGCGCTTCGCGAGGATTGACGGGTCGCTTTCAATCTGCTTTTGAATATCATCGGTGATTTTCTGCTCGATTTCACGGCGCTTGGCGTTTATCTGAACAATGTTTTCACAAAGCCGCGCGGCTTCGCCCGAGTCCTTCGCCAAGAGCAGCCGAACCGCTTTTTCCGCGCTTTCAACGCGTCCCGCCGAGTTTATCGCGGGGCAGAGTTTGAAGGAAATATCGGTCGCCGTGAGGTTTTTCGGGGAAAGCCCCGCGGAAGAAATCAGCCTTTTCAAGCCCTCGTTGCCCGCTTTTTTCAGCACCTCAAGCCCCTTCTTCACGATAAACCTGTTTTCATCGCGAAGCGGCATTACATCGCCGATTGTGCCAACCATAGCCAAGTCCGCGTAGTTTTCGAGGATATAGTCCTTGTCCTCCTCAAGCGCGCAAAGCAGCTTCAGGACAACTCCCGCGCCGCACAAATCCTTGAAATGCGAGTAATCATCGGCGCGGTTTGGGTTGACGCACGCGTCGCACACGGGAAGCGTTTCGCCGGGCTGATGATGGTCCGCGATAACAAGCTTCACGCCCTGACTTCTGATAAACTCGGCTTCTTCAATAGCGTTCACGCCGTTGTCAACCGTGATGATAAGCCCCGTGCCGTTTCCGATGATTTTCTTGAGCGCGGGAATGTTCATTCCAAATCCCTCGGAGCGCTCGGGAATGTAAAAGTCAACCTCCGCGCCAAGCGAATCAAGGTAGCTGTACATCATCACCGTGCTGGTCACGCCGTCGCAGTCGTAGTCGCCGAAAATCGTGATTTTGTCGCCGCTTTCAAGCGCTTCCGTGATAACCTCAACCGCTCTTTCAATATCCGCGGGATACGGCTCCTCAAAAAACTCGCCCTCGCCAAACAGCTTCTCGGCGGCTTTTTTCGTGTGAACACCGCGCAC
>CAMEQX010000322.1 GCA_945933905.1 uncultured Clostridia bacterium | reverse complement strand
AAGCTTATCAGCGACGCAGCGGAGATTTTCGGCTCGCAGTGCGTTGTTGTGGGAATTGACGCGAAGCGCAACGACAAGGGCGGCTATTCCGTGTTTATAAACGGCGGGCGCGTTGATATGAACCTTGACCTCGGCGATTGGGTGAAGGAAATCTCCGAGCGCGGAGCGGGGGAAATCTGCTTGAATTCAATCGATACCGACGGCGTGCGCGGCGGTTTTGACCTTGATATGCTGAATTTCGTCTGCGAGCGCGTGACAATCCCCGTTATCGCAAGCGGCGGCTGCGGTAAAATCGAGCATTTCTCCGAGGTTTTCGAGAAAACAAACTCCTCCGCGGCACTCGCGGCTTCGCTTTTCCACTTTAAAGAGCTGACCGTTGACGAGGTAAAAGCGCACCTCAAAAACCACAACATTCCCGTGAGGACGTGAAAATGATTGTCAGAAAAGCTGAGGAGCGCGATTTGCCCGAGCTTCTCGAGATTTACAATTACGAGGTTTTAAACGGCGTCGCTACGCTTGATTTGCACGAAAAAACTCTCGATGAACGAAAAATGTGGTTTTCCGAGCATACGGGAAGCCACAAAATAATTGTCGCGGAAATTGATGGAAAAGCTGTCGGATACGCGTCTTTGTCGCCCTATCGGCAGAAGGAAGCGTATAAATCAACGGTTGAGCTGTCGATTTACGTTGACGTGAATTTTAGAGGTCGAGGGATTGCAAAAACGCTTATGAGGGAAATTCTGGAAATTGCCCGAAGCGACAAATCGCTTCACACCGTAGTTTCGGTTATCACCAGCGGCAACGAGGCAAGCGAAAAGCTTCACAAGGATTTCGGCTTCACATTCTGCGGAACGCTGCACGAGGTCGGTTTTAAGAGCGGTGCATACCGCGATATCGACAATTTTGAGCTGATTTTATAAACGTTTTTGGCAAAAAATGAAATTTTCGCAAAAAAGCTTGAAAAAAATCTGAATTCGTGATAAAATAAGATGTTGAGTATAATTTTTTCTATTTAAGGAGTAATATGAGAAAACGTATCTTTTCGGCAATTTTAGCGGCTTCGGTCTTGACTTTGACGGCTTGCGGTACAACAACCGAAACTTCCTCAAGCAGTTCTTCTGACTCGGGAACAAGCTCTTCCACATCAAGCGGAAATTCCTCGGGAACAAGCGGCTCGGAAAGCTCGAGTTCAACCGAGAGTGAAATTATCGAAGCGCCCGAGATTTCCTACGGTGAAATCGTGGGACCGGACGGTTTTATCCCCGATTATTCGCAAAATCGTTACACCGAAGACGGCTATTATATCGGCAATCATTTTGTTGAAAACGCAAACGAGATTTATAATAACAACGGAATTTACTCCGATTACAACCGCGACTACATATTTGAGAACAACCTTGTAAAGCTCACGGACAAGCCCTCGGTTATGTGGTATGCGCCGCAGAAAACTCCCACGGAAACCTATGATATCGAAAGCGCGATTGCTTGCGCGCGGGCAAACTGGAACGTGGGAACAATGCTTTGCGCGCCTTTTGTGGCAATGTGTATGGAGGCGGGCGGGCTTTCCGCAAATTCCACAAGCTCTACGGGACTTTGCCTTCAGCTTTTGAGCTCGGGACTTGGTTTCGGTGAATTTCTCCCGATAAACGAGGACCAGACGGTTACTCTCCCCGATTACGCGCGCCCCGGCGATGTTGTGCAGACATTCTGCCCGTACGAGGGTCTTATGCTGCACTCGCTGCTGTATGTCGGCGATGACGAAAAGGGACACATGAGAGTTATTTGCCGCAATATGAGAAACAACGGCGAGTTCGCTTTCATCACAGATGAGGAGTGCTACGACTGCTACACGGACTTGAAAGAGGTTTTTCTGTTCCATTTCTATCAGGAAAGCGACGACCCCTCGAAATTCCCCGAAGCAGTTCAGAATGACAGCAACGTTCTGCTTTGCCGCAGCAACAGCTGGAAGCTTGACGAAAAATACGACCGTGAAAAAGCGGTAGAATACGCGAAAAATCACGTTGAGGACGGCGTGGGAGCATACGGCGCTCAGCATTTGTCGAAGTGTCTTACAGCGGGAAACATTTCCGTTTCGTTCCCGAACAACACCTCGCTGCTGTTCCAGCTTCTTTCCTCGGGACTTGGCTCGGCTCATTCGGTTAAGATTAACGCCGACAGAACCGTAACCTTGCCCAAGTACGCGAAAGAGGGCGACGTTGTGTTTATGTGGTGTCAGGACGAGGGCGGAATTTTGGGCTCGTTTATCGTCAAGGGCGCGGACAAGAACGGCAGAATGGTTCTCTACACGAAGGATATGGTGAACGACGAAACCAAGGCTTATCGCGTTGATAAGGAATGTCTGATGTGTACGGGAGAGCCGAGCGAGGTTATTTTGTATTGCTTTAATGATGGAGAGTAAGATGGATTTGAAGAAATTTTTCAAGAAGGGCGAGCTTATCCCCGCGGTTGTTCAGGACGCGGAAAACGGCGAGGTGCTGATGCTGGCGTATATGAACGAGGAGAGCCTCAAAAAGACGCTGGAAACGGGCTACACATGGTTTTGGAGCCGCTCGCGACAGGAGCTTTGGAACAAGGGCGCAACCTCGGGGCATTTGCAGA
>CAMEQX010000321.1 GCA_945933905.1 uncultured Clostridia bacterium | reverse complement strand
GCGCTTGCCTGCACTAGCAACGTCTGCTCCTCCGTCAACATCGGTTCAACAAAAGCGGGTATCAATATGGACGCGGTTGCGCTGATGGGCAAAATTGTCCGCGAGGCTTCCGAGAAAACCGCCGACAACCACTGCTTCGGTGCGGCGAAAATCGTTGTTTTCTGCAACGCTCCCGAGGACAATCCCTTTATGGCGGGCGCTTTCCACGGCGTCGGCGAGTACGACTGCGAGATAAATGTCGGCGTTTCGGGACCGGGCGTTGTCCGCGCGGCTATCAAAAAGCACCCCGAAGCGAATATGTCCGAAATCGCGGACGTCATCAAGAAAACCGCGTTCAAAATCACCAGAATGGGACAGCTCGTCGGCACTGAGGCTTCAAAGCGCTTGGGCGTGCCGTTCGGTATCGTTGACTTGTCGCTTGCGCCCACTCCCGCGGTCGGCGACTCGGTTGCGCACATTCTCGAGGAAATCGGCTTGGAGAGCTGCGGCGCGCACGGCACGACAGCTTGCCTTGCGATGCTCAACGACGCGGTGAAAAAGGGCGGCGTTATGGCTTCCTCGCACGTCGGCGGACTTTCGGGCGCGTTTATACCGGTGTCCGAGGACGCGGGTATGATTGACGCGGTGAACAGGGGCTCGCTGTCGCTCGAGAAGCTTGAAGCAATGACGGCGGTTTGCTCGGTTGGACTTGATATGATTGTCGTGCCGGGGGACACCTCCGCGGACACGATTTCGGCTATCATCGCAGACGAGGCGGCTATCGGTATGGTCAACTCCAAGACAACCGCCGTTCGCGTAATCCCCGCGATTGGTATGAAAGAGGGCGAAACGCTGGAATTCGGCGGGCTGTTCGGTTCGGGACCCGTTATGCCGGTGAGCAAGTTCAGCTCCGCGAAATTCATCTCAAGAGGCGGCAGAATTCCCGCGCCGCTTCAGAGCTTGAAGAACTGATTTCGTTCAAAATACAGCAAAACTCGGAGCAAAAGCCCCGAGTTTTTGTTATTTGTGGTTGATGATATCCGTGAGCGTAATTCCGTCAAAATACTCGTTTGTGATGCGGAAAAAGTCAGACCAAACGTAAAGCGTTATGCAATCGTCTTTTCTGGGACAGGTGTTCTCGTCGTATTCAAGACAGGCAACAGGCGCAAGCGAGCCTTCTGTCGCGCGAAGAACATCACCCACCGTGCATTTATCGGGCTGAACGTTCAGCATATAGCCGCCGCGGTTGCCGCGATTTGTGCGGATAAGCCCCGCCTTGCTCAGCATCGGGACAATCTGCTCGAGATACTTTTTAGAGATGCACTGCCGCTCGGCAATATCGGCAAGCGAAATATACGTCTCGCTCTGATTTTGCGCCAAATCAACAAGCATTCTGAGCGCGTATCTGCCTTTTGTTGAAATTTTCATAAATGCCTCGCTTTCTGTCAAAAACCTACTTTGATACATTATAACATAGTTTTCATAGTTTTTCAAGGGGTTTTCTCGCTATTGAAGAAATTTCTGATAAATTTTATTAAACCTATTGACAAAGTAGGAAAGATGATGTATAATATAATCACCTACTCCAATAATAGGTGAATAGAAAACATTGTCAATGAGGTGAATGAAATGATATACGCGGACAACGCGGCAACAACCAAAATGAGCGAAAGCGCAATCGCCGAAACGGTGAAATATATGCGGGAGAGCTATGGAAATCCTTCGAGCTTGTATGAATTCGGTCAGGAAGCGAAGGCTGCTCTCGAGGACGCAAGAAACCGCATAGCAAAATGTCTCGGCGCGGACGCGAAGGAAATCTACTTTACATCGGGCGGAAGCGAGGCGGACAACCAAGCGATTTTCTCTGCGGCAAGGCTTGGCGAAAAGAGCGGCAAAAAGCATATAATCTCGACTGCGTTTGAGCACCACGCGGTTTTGCACACGCTTGAAAAGCTGAAAAAGCAGGGGTTTGAGATAGAGCTGCTGGACGTTCACAAAAACGGAATTGTTTCTCCCGAGCAGGTGAAGGCGGCTATTCGCCCCGACACTTGCCTTGTGACGATAATGTTCGCGAACAATGAAATCGGCACAATTCAGCCTATCGCGGAAATCGGCGAAATCTGCCGCGAAAAAGGCGTGCTTTTCCACACGGACGCGGTTCAGGCGGTCGGGCATCTCGCGGTGAACGTCAAGGCGCAGAATATCGATATGCTGTCGCTTTCCGCGCATAAATTCCACGGACCGAGAGGCGCGTGCGTGTTGTTTGCGAGGAAGGGAATTTTGCTGGAGAGCGTGAGAAACGGCGGCGCTCAGGAGCGAGGAAAGCGCGCGGGAACGGAGAATTTGCCCGCAATTCGCGGTATGGCGGTGGCGCTTGAGGAAGCGGTCGCGAATATCGATAGTTATACGGCAAAACTAATTCCTCTGCGAAACCGCTTGATTGACGGGCTGAACAAAATCCCGTATTCCGAGCTGAACGGTGACGCTGAGAAACGGCTTGCGGGAAACGTGAATTTCTGCTTCGAGGGGATTGAGGGCGAGTCGCTGCTGCTGCTTCTCGACGACAAGGGAATTTGCGCGTCATCGGGCTCCGCGTGTACGTCGGGCTCTCTTGACCCGAGCCACGTTTTGCTGGCAATCGGCAGACCG
>CAMEQX010000320.1 GCA_945933905.1 uncultured Clostridia bacterium | reverse complement strand
CCCTCAACACCCATAATCTCGCTCTTTTCATTCAGCGAATATACCTCGTCAATCGACCGCTCCAGCTTGCTCAAAAGCGCACTTGCCGCGCCGTCCTCGTCAATTTCAGGCCTGTCGCGGAGAGAACGCTGAACGGTATATCGCGTATTTGCAAGCTTTGCGGCAACGGTGTTTTTGACAAACCTCGGCTGATACTCCGAGAACAGCTTAATCTGCTCCGCGCGAAGCAAAACATTCCCGCGCGCCCTTCCCGAAACCCTTGCCAAAAATCTTCCCTCGGGTGAAAGAAAGCTTATTCCAACGCCGTCCTCGCAGCCCTTTCCCATAAGCGCCGGCGAACAGCCAAGATACGAAAAGCAAACAATGCTTTCAAGATTTACAAGCGGAAACCGCGCGGAGCGGTCATCGCTCATTTTAACGACAATGTTTTCTCCGTCAAGCGACAGATAGGCGGTTTCATCGGTAATATAAAGTGTGTTCAGCAGCTTTTTCATTACTTTTCGCCCCTTATCTGTTTTAGAATTTCCTTTTGCACGGAAAAAGCCGTTGTTTTCGGAATACAAACGCTTTCCAGCGAACAGCCGCTGCAATTCTGCTTTGGCGGTTTGTTCGGGATAACGCCGCTGTCAAGCACATCGCGCATTTCCGCAAGCAGCTTTGTGAGCAGCGCATAGTATTTGTCATACTCCTCGTCAAACGGTAGCGGAACCCTGCGCTTTACATCGGCATAGTACAGCACCCCGCCGCAATTCACGCCGAAAATTCCGTCCGCGCAAACCTTCTGCGCAAACACCTGAATTGCGTCGGGAACGCTGATTTCGTTGTTTTTGGGACGCGTGGGCTTGTACTCCACAACGGTTATCGAAAATCTTCCGCCGAGCTTTTCGGAAAAATCCGCGCTGCTGCTTGAACGAAACTCAACGCAGTCCGCAACGCCGAAAATATCCAGCTCGTCGTTATACAGCTGAACCGAGCTCTCCGCTTTGACGTTTTTTGAAGAAAACGCGTGCTCGCCGCTATGAACGCGCTCGTGAACAAGATTTCCCTTAACCACAAGCGCGTTTTCCTGCCAGTCATCATTGATTTCAAGCAGCCCGAAACGCCGCGGACAATACAGATAATGCTGAATAGCGCGAATGTTTATCGGCTGCATTACAGCTTTTCGATAAGCTCAACTCCCTCGGGCAAATCGCCCTCAACGGAGATTGTATAATCGGTAAAATTCCTCGGGCAATCAACGCCGCCGTTTCTGACAGCCTTTACCTTCTCCAGCAAAATATGCGCGGGGCAATTTCCAAGAGCGTCGCTGTGCTTGAACACAAACAGCTTCCTCAAACACATTTTGCCGCGGGCAGCGCTTCTGTCGTGCTCGAACATATTGATAATCGCTTTCCAAAGCAGCTCGAGGTCCTCGTCCGAAAAGCCTGTTTTCTGCGCCAGCATCGCCGAAACATATCCGTCCGCCCTGTACAAGCCGTAGGGGATTATGTTCTTTTTGCCGAATTCGGTATCGCCTGTTTCCGTGCGTTCCTCGGTAGTACGCGCTTGTCGGGTAATCGTAATTTCCTGCGCTGAAACAGCGTCAAGACTGCGCGCGAAATTAAGCTGAACAGGACCTCTCACAATTCCGATAGGGTCGTCGCCCGTGCTCATAACCGCGCCAAATGTGCGGACATCAAAATAATTCGCGCACATAAAATTCATAGCTTTCGCGGTATCCTCGTTTGTTTTCTTTTCCTTTTTGCCCGTTGCGATATTCAGCTCCTTGTAGGCGTTGGTGAATTTTGTGTTAAGAGAACACTCGGGATTTATCAAAATCTTATACCCCTCCGCACCCGCTTTCGCCACGTCAACAAAATTTCTTATTTTGCGCTTTAAGCACACATCCGTTACTAATCCGAGCGAGGACTCGGGGTCAATGCGCGGCATATTTCCTGCGTCGGGGTCGCCGTTAGGATTGCCGTTTTCCACATCAAAGAACATTACAAATTCATATCTGTTTTTAATCGCGTCCATAGTCAAAATCCTTTCTTATCACTTTTCAGCCTTTGTGTAAAGGCTCTTGTCCTGCTGATAGTAACCGATAATAAACTCGCCCTGTTCATCGAGCGAAAATGTTGACGGGAATTTTCCGTCAAGCTTATCAACCGCCTCGGAAATAAGCCTGTTGATATAAGCGCCGTTGTCTGCTTTTTCAAGGTGATGCTGCGCAAGCGTCATCAGCCGCGGGAAGACAGACGCCGGTCTTGAGCAAGCCGATGAAAAATACGCGTCCTTGATGGTGCGGTCAAGCTTTGTCTTGGAGGCAGATTTCTGCGCGTATTCGAGAAGCGCAAAAATTCTTCCGCAAACATAAGCCGTGCTGTTATTTTCCGTGTCAAGTGCCATTGATACAACCTCCTGTTTATTCATAATACGCGCCGTTCTGTTCAGGCACGCTTTGATTATCGCTATTCTTGTGCTGCTAAAAAGCCTGTCCGTTTTGCAGCGCTGAATTACCGTCCCGAGCAGCGACTGCGGATAACGAGTGCCGTTGAGAATGCTTTGCAAAATCGCCCCGCATAGCGCGTCTGAGGGCTTTCTGTCCTCGGTTTTCGGCGGCAAATTCGCTCCCATAAGCGTCCACACGGTAATTTGCC
>CAMEQX010000319.1 GCA_945933905.1 uncultured Clostridia bacterium | reverse complement strand
ACGGCTGCATAATCGCGAGATTTTTTCCCGCTTTCCCGAGAATATCCCGCAAAAGCTCGTCAAGCCTTTTCAAATCGCGCGGATTTGTGTTGTTGAACTCATAAATTTTACAGCGGTTTTCCAGCATAAGCTCAAAGCATTCATCATCGGCGATATAAGCAAGCCCGCTGTTTTTTCTTGAAACGTTATCCATAATTCTCCTTTATCAAACGTCCGCCGATTTTTTGCTCGGCGGACTTGGTTTTATTCTGTTCTGAGAGCTTCAACAGGGTCTTTCTTCGCGGCAATTCTCGCGGGGAAAAGTCCGGCAATCAGCGTTAAGAGCATACTGATAACCACAAGAATAACTCCGCCTTGCCACGGGAGTTGAGATACACCCGAAATTCCCGTCAGATGCTCGATAATAATGTTAATCGGGATATTCAGCAGCAGCGTCACTCCGATACCGATAGCGCCCGCCGCAAATCCAACGATAAGCGTTTCCGCGTTAAACACGTTGGAGATATCGCGCTTTGAAGCACCGATTGCGCGCAGAATACCGATTTCCTTGGTTCTTTCGAGAACCGAGATGTAGGTGATAATTCCAATCATAATCGACGAAACAACCAGCGAAATCGCGACAAATGCAATCAAAATGTACGAAATCGAGTCGATAATAGTCGAAACGGACGAAATCATCAAGCCGATGTAATCGGTGTAGTTTATAACGTCCTCTTTCTTGTCCTCGGCAGTTTTGCGGTCGTTATAGTCCTTGATAAACTGCGTGATTTTTTCCTTGCTGTCAAAATCCTTCGCGTAAATTGAGATAGACGAGGGCTCGTCAAGGTTAGCGGTACCGAGCTTTTCCATATTGCCCTTGTAGGTTGCTTCGGTTGTTTCGGGCTCTTGCATAAGCTTCATCATATCCTGAATTTGCGCGGTTGTGAGAATGCTCATCATTGCTCTGGAAATAACAGAAGGCGTTGCCATACCGAAAAGTGCGGTCTGCTGCTGCCCGGCAGGGAGCTGAGCTACTTGCGCGAGCTGCTCGGGGGAAAGGGAAGCGGTGATTGTTTCAACAAGCTTTTGCTTTTGTCCCTCTGACATCATCTCCATAACTCTCGCAAAAGCTTCTTCTTGGGACATCGGCTGCTTTTCAACGCCGTCAACGGTAAATTCAATTCCTGTGAAAATATCAACCTTGGGGTTTTCAATCTGCTTTTTAACAAGCTCGCTTTCGTTTGTGCGCTCAATCATATACTCGGTGAGCGCGTGAGTATAACCGATACCGCCGCTGTTTGTTGAACTCAGCAGACTGTCGCCGTCGGGACGGATTACGCCGACAACCTTGATTTCGGGAGCTTTTTCAAGGACGCCGTTCATATAGTCCTTGTCACCGCTCATATTGTCATAGCCGCCCTTACCGTTGTCCTTGTACAATTCAGAGGGAGTGACAAGCCTGAAGGTCATTGACATAAGCTGGTCGTAGGTGAAGGTGAGGTCGCCGGTATCAAGCTCGATGCTTTCGCCCGTCATAAACTTCGACATCATATCGGAAAGCTCTTTTTGGTCGCGCAGACCGAGAGCGTAAAGGGCAACATCGGACAGCTCGTTATGCTCGTTTACCATAAAAACAACCTCGTTATAGCTCTCGGGAAGCCGTCCCGCAAGGATTTCATATTGCTCACGGGTTGTTTCAATGTTAATAAGCTCGTGCCAGGAATTCGCGGCGTTCATATTTCCCGAGCCGCCGAGCATTGAAGCGTAGGTTCCGCTCATTTGCGAGATTGTTCCGGACATTTCCGAGCCGAGCATAGCCTCCATAACGGTCGAGGGGTTTACTTTGATGATATTATCATTCAAATCCTTGCCGTAAATCTGAAGCTGAGGTGTGTAGCTGTACTGAACCTCGGTGATGCAGTCTTTGATATTGTCGGGATTTGACTCAAGATACTGCTTAAAATCCTTGAGGTTGTTTGTGGTGATTTCCGAGAGCATACTCTTGACCATTTCCGTGGAAATATCGTTTGTATAAACAAGGTCGGGCTCGCGGTTTTCACGATTTGTGTGGTTTTGACCCATCATCGATTCCATCAGACTTGAATAGTCCATCGTTTCCTGCTGAATGGAAATCGGATATGAAGCAAGCGTTGAATGCTCGACGCTGTTGATATACTGCTGAACTCCGTTTGACAGCGACAAAATAAGCGCGATACCGATGATACCGATACTTCCCGCAAAGGACGTGAGGAAGGTTCTGCCTTTTTTCGTGAGGAGGTTGTTGCGGGAAAGCGCAAGCGCCGTTGCGAAAGACATTGAGGTTTTCTTGGAGCTTTTCGCTTTTTTCTCTTTAGCGGGCTCGGTTGCTTCAAAGGGCATCGAGTCGCTCTTGATTTTTCCGTCAACCAGCTTGACAATTCTAGTCGCATACTGCTCGGCGAGGTCGGGGTTGTGAGTTACCATAATAACCAGCCTGTCGGCAGCGATTTCCTTAATCAAGTCCATAATCTGAACCGAGGTCTCGCTGTCGAGGGCGCCTGTCGGCTCGTCTGCAAGCAGAATATCGGGGTCATTGACAAGGGCGCGCGCAATCGCAACTCTCTGCATCTGACCGCCCGACATCTGATTGGGGTGCTTGTTGATTTGGTCGCCCAAGCCAACCTTTTC
>CAMEQX010000318.1 GCA_945933905.1 uncultured Clostridia bacterium | reverse complement strand
CTCGGCGACGGCGAAAGTCCCGCAGAGGAGCTTGATGAATACATCTACAAAATCAGATTGCTGGGCTTGCCCGAGGAGTCCGAGGAGAAGCTTATCGGCGAGGCGGAAAAGCTTGCGAGAATGTCGGGTTCTTCGCAAGAAGCAGCGGTTCTTCGCACTTATCTCGATACCGTTTTGTCTATTCCGTTCAACGTGAAAACCAAGGACAAAAACGACATAAAAGCTGCCGCAAAGCAGCTTGACAAGGACCACTACGGTCTTGAAAAGGTCAAGGAGCGTATCCTCGAAACGCTTGCCGTGAGAGCGCTTGCGCCCGATGTCAAGGGGCAGATTATCTGCCTTTACGGTCCTCCCGGAGTGGGAAAAACCTCAATCGGAAAGTCTATCGCAAAGGCGCTTGGGCGCAAATACGCGAGAATTTCGCTCGGCGGCGTGCGCGATGAAGCGGAAATCCGCGGTCACCGCAAAACCTACGTCGGCGCAATGCCCGGACGTATCATCGAGGCGCTCAAGCAGGCTAAATCGATAAACCCCGTGATTTTGCTGGACGAAATCGACAAAATGGGCAACGACTATAAGGGCGACCCGTCTTCAGCGATGCTTGAGGTACTTGACGCGGAGCAAAATATCGCGTTTGTTGATCACTATATCGAGGTGCCCGTGGATTTGAGCGACGTTTTGTTCATCACCACCGCAAACAGCCTCGACACAATCCCCGCGCCGCTTCTCGACAGAATGGAAGTAATCGAGCTGTCGAGCTACACGCGCGAAGAAAAGTTCAATATCGCCAAAAAACACCTTGTTCCCAAGCAGCTCAATAAGCACGGCGAGAGCGCGAAAACCCTCAAAATCAACGACCGCGCGCTCTACGATATCATCGACTGCTACACTCGTGAAGCGGGTGTGCGAAAGCTTGAAAGAAAGATTGCCGATGTGTGCAGAAAAGCCGCGAAAATGCTGGTTTCGGGCGAGAAAAAGGTTGCCGTTACCGAGAGCAATCTCAAGGATTTCCTCGGCGTGAAGAAATATCAGCCCGAGCACCTCGCCGCGCACGATGAGGTCGGTTTGGTGAACGGTCTTGCGTGGACTTCCGTGGGCGGCACAATGCTCCCGCTGGAAGTGCTTGTGCTTGAGGGCACGGGAAAAACCGAGTTTACAGGCTCGCTGGGCGATGTGATGAAGGAAAGCGCGAAAATCGCCGTCAGCCTCACGCGCTCGCTTGCCGACAAGTACGGCATCGACAAGGAATTCTACAAAAACAAGGATATTCACGTCAACGCTCCCGAGGGCGCGGTGCCAAAAGACGGTCCTTCCGCGGGCGTTACCCTCACGACAGCGCTTGTTTCTGCGCTTTCGGGCACTCCGGTGCGGCGCGACGTCGCGATGACAGGTGAAATCACCCTTCGCGGAAAAGTCCTCGCAATCGGCGGTCTGAAGGAGAAAACTATGGCTGCCTACCGCGCGGGAATTACCACCGTTTGCATTCCCAAGGACAACGTTCCCGATATCGAGGAAATCGACGAAAAGGTCAAGGAGAACATCAAGTTTGTTCCCGCGGAGGACATTTCAACGGTGCTTGAAACCGCGCTTGTGCTGCCGAATTGCTCGGTGAAAACGAAGGCTGACAAGGAGCTTTCGCCCAAAGCGGTCAAGAAAACCGAAATCAAAAAGAAACCCGTTTTAAATGCGTAAAATTGCGCCGCGCCGAACCCTTTATACGTTCGTTTGCGCGGCGTTTTTTTTGAGGAGAATTATGATGATAAGAGAGATTACGCCCGAGGATTTTGACGGGCTGATGCGGCTCTACACGCAGCTTCACGGCAACCCGCTCCCCGAGAAAACTCCCGAGGTTCTGTCGCTTTGGAATAATATTCTCGCGGACAAAAATCACCACATAATCGTTGCCGAGGAGAACGGACAAATCGCTTCAAGCTGCGTTTGCGTGATTGTCCCGAATTTAACCCACGCTCAGCGACCTTACGCGCTTATCGAGAACGTTGTCACCGATGAAAAGCACCGCAAAAAAGGTCTTGCGACCGCTTGTCTTGATTACGCGAAGGCGCTTGCCGAAAAGGAAAACTGCTACAAGATGATGCTGCTCACGGGTTCAAAGGAAGAAGCAACGCTCAATTTTTACCGCAAGGCAGGCTACAACAGCAGCGACAAAACCGCGTTTATTCAATGGCTCAACCCATAAGGAGATTTTTATGAATTTCAACAAAGCTGAATTTGTCACGTCTTTCGGAAGCTTTTCGCAGCTCCCGCCGCCCGAGCGCGTTGAAATCGCGTTCTCGGGGCGCTCGAACGTGGGAAAATCCTCGCTTATCAACAAGCTGTTTAACAGGAAAAACCTCGCGCGCGTGTCCGCTGTTCCGGGGAAAACCGCGACAATAAATTTCTACAAAGCCGACAATATTTTCTTCGTGGACTTGCCGGGGTATGGCTACGCGAAGGTTGCAAAATCCGAGAAAAAGCGCTGGAACGAGCTTATCGGCGGCTATCTTTCGGCTGAACGCGAGCTTGCGCTTGTCGTTCAGCTTGTGGATTTCCGTCACCCGCCGACTGCCGATGATTTGATGATGATAAACGCGCTGATTGACGGGGAAATTCCGTTTCTCATCGCGCTCACAAAGGCGGACAAGCTCTCG
>CAMEQX010000317.1 GCA_945933905.1 uncultured Clostridia bacterium | reverse complement strand
GAACGCCGCCCTGTCACGGCGGAGGTCGAGAGTTCGAGTCTCTTCCGGGTCGCCAAACCGCGTTGTGTTTACAGCGCGGTTTTTTTGTTGCTTAATATAGGCTTTGGGGTTGGTTTGGTGAAATTCAACGTCACTTTTGCAAAGGCGGCGTTTTTGCTCTGAACCGGATTGGGATTGGTTACAGAGGTAAGGTTTAGGAGAGGGGTTTGCGAATTTTTCCGCGTTCGCGAAAAAATTTGGCAATGGTTGCCGGCCGGATTTCAAGTCGGTTTGTAAACTCTTACAATGCAAAAGCCCGAAAACTCGGGCTTTGTTTTATTCTCGCATCGAAATATCAAACACCTTCGCCGCCGTCGAAAGCGCCAAAATCTCATATTCCGACCACATCTGCCGCTGCGTCTTCTTCGCAAACATAACATACCCCGAGAATTTCCCCGCACGGTCAATCCGATAAAATATCACCGATTTCACGCCCTTCTTATTCAGGCACTCCTCAACCTCCGGACACTTCCCGTCCAGCTTGTAAAGCCCGTCAAGAACCAACAGATTGTCGCTGTTGAAAAGCGAAGAAAACGTCTCGTCATACTTGAAATGGTCAATTTTCCCAATATCCGAGAAATTCCCCTCGGTCGTCCATTGAAACGCAACCGTGAAATCCTCGTAAATCATCAAAATCTCGTCCAGCGCAAACGCCTCGCCAATTTCGGAGAAAATCTTCGCATTGTTGTAGGTGTGGCGAATAAGATACCTGTCAACCAATCTGTGCATTATCCCGATTTTATCCGCCGCGAAATTCTTCACATTCTTCGGCACGGAACCAACCGGTTCAAGCTGCGAGTCGTGAAGCTCGGGCGTGTAGATTATGTAACGGTTTTTGCCCTTGGATTTTGCGATGTACAGCATCTTGTCCGCCAGCGAATACAGCTTGTCAAACTCGTTTCCGTTCACGGGACACATACAAACGCCCATAGAGCAAGTCACGTTCAGCTCGCGCGGGTCGTTCTTGAACGTCCACTCAACCGTTGTTCTAATCGAACGCAGCATATTGCGAAGCTCGGTCTGGTCGTTTATGGTTTCGGTCACGATGATAATTTCATCTCCGCCCATTCTCCCGACAACACCGCGCCCGTTTACATTATCGTTGATAATTTTCGTGAACGAAATAAGCACCTCGTCGCCGACGATATGCCCGTAGGTATCGTTCACCGACTTGAAATTGTCGAGGTCAAGCAAAACGAAATAGCTGCACTTGACATCGGGGCTTGTCATAATTCTGTTTGCCTGCTCGATTACGGCGCGCTTGTTGAGCATATCAAGGAAGCCGTCCTTGTCGTTTACGGCGTCGATACCCAAATTCTGCAGCTTTCCCCCGCCTATTTCTATGCACCCGACAACCGTTTCGCTGCCCTCATCGCCCCGCATATAGCGGCAGGTGAAGACGCACTCCTCGCACTCCGAGCCGCCCATAAAGCCGTTTATCATCACGCTGCGGCGGAAATTCTTTTTCGCGGACAAAATCTCCTTGCAAAGCTCGCTGAACTCTTTTTCGTTTTCGTGGGAAATTTTCCCTTCAAGCATTTTCTCCCGCCAGCCCGAAAGCTCGCCTTTATACAGCACGCGGCGGCGGTTGTCGTTTATGTAGAAGATTTCGAGAAGGTCGCTTTTGCGCTCAAATCTGAGCAAAACGCAGCCCAGAATATCGAAATAAGCGTCCGCGATATTTTTCAAAGCCTTGAGCTCGTTTTTCGCGGCGCGAAGCTCGGACAAATCCGCAATTCTTATACGAAGCAGCATTTCGCAGCCCTCGAAAATGACGTGAAATGACGCAAGGCACGCGCAGAATACACCGTCGCTGCGGCGCAGACTCAGCATCACGGAATAATCATCGCCGGAGGTGTTTTTGAAGGCGTTTTTGATAACGGAAACGTCCTCCTCGGTAAAAACATCTGCCGCGGACGCGTACATATCAATCCCCGTGAACTTCAGAAAACCCTCGTCCGCCATCTTTAAAAACAAATTACCGGTAACGATTATTTCGCCGCTGTAATTATTTTCCATAGCTACTCCCAACCAAATCTATTGCATATTTTTCATTTCACCCCGCCGGCGCGGGAATTTGCTTTTTGAGGTAAAAGTAATCATTTTGCTGATGTAAACGATTACAATTATGCAAAATCACCTCAATGAATTATCTTTCATTATACAATATATTTCGTCATTTGTCAAGGTGTTTCACAGGAAAAAGTGTATTTCATCGAAAAGCTTTTCAGCACTGCGCTTTCATTCGCCTGTAAAGCTTGTCAAGCAGCTTTCTCAGCGGCACAAACAGCACCAGCGCAATCACGAAATTTCCCGCGCAGTGAAGCAAATCAAACGGAATTCCCGAAACCCACTTTCCCGCAGCGTAGCCGAAGCCGCCGATGAAGATATCAACGGGCGCGCAAAATGCACCGAAAAGCAGCCCGAACGCCCCCGAAATTACCGCCCACACAAGCGGGTTTTCCTGTTTTCTGAAGGCAATCGCGACAAAAACGAGGATTGCCCAGATGTAGAGATAGCAGATGTTCCACAAGCCTATCCCGAACAGCAGAATATCCAAAATCACATAAACATACACGCAATAGAGGCTCTTCTTCCCGAAAACCGCCGCGT
>CAMEQX010000316.1 GCA_945933905.1 uncultured Clostridia bacterium | reverse complement strand
GTGAACGATGATGTCAAGAGCAAGCTCGGCGAGCTGTTCTTCGCGGGCTGCACCTCGGACGACGAAACCAAAGCGACAATCCGCAAGATGTTCGACGACGAGCACTATCTGCTCGACACGCACACCGCGGTTGCTGTCAAGGTTTACGAGGATTACAAGGCGAAAACCGGCGACAACACCAAGACTGTAATCGCTTCGACCGCTAATCCTTATAAGTTCGTGAGAGCCGTTTACGAGGCTGTCGGAGGAAACGCGCAGGGCGACGAGTTTGACATTATCGACAAGCTCGAGGCAAAGACGGGAACCAAAATCCCTGCTCCGCTTGCCGCAACCAAGAATAAGGCTGTTCGCTTCACGGAATGCGCGGAGAAGCAGAATATGAGCGGCGTTGTTCTCGATTTTCTTAAGGACAGATGATTAGATGATTTACACGATAGGCGACTTGCATTTGTCGTTCGGCTGCGATAAGCCGATGGACATTTTCTCGGGCTGGTCAAATCACGTTGAACGCTTGAAGGAAAACTGGAATTCCAAGATAACCGAAAACGACACGGTGGTTTTACTCGGCGATCACAGCTGGGCGCTGAAGCTCGAGGATAGCTTCAAGGATTTGGAGTTTATCGACAAGGAGCTTAACGGTAAGAAAATTCTTGTAAAGGGAAACCACGATTTGTGGTGGCCGACAATGAACAAAATCACGAATTTCGTGAATGAAAGCGGCTTTACAAGCATAAAATTCCTGTTCAACAACGCTTATCTTGTCGAGGGAATTTCAATCTGCGGGACGCGCGGCTGGATTCGCGAAAACGGCGAAGAGGCTGACCTTAAGGTGATGAACCGCGAGGCAGGGCGGCTTGAGGCGTCGCTTCAGGCGGGAGTTAAGCTTGGCGGAGAGCTTGTGGCGTTCGTTCACTATCCGCCGATATACAGAACCGAGGAAAACGCGCTTATCACGGAGGTTTTGCATAAATACGGCGTGAAGCGGTGTTTTTACGCGCATCTTCACGGAAGCGCAATTCACGGCTCGATAAACGGCGAGCGCGACGGCGTGAGCTATAAGCTGGTTTCTGCGGACGGAGTCAGGTTTGACCCCGTTGCAGTGAATTAAAGTAAATTACGGGAGCAATGCTGCCGATAAATAACAAGGAAGGAATAGCAAAATGGAAATTGTATCTCAGAATAACACAGCAACCAATACTTACGCGGTTGAATTCAAGTTCAGCGCGGAGGAGCTCGAGGCGGCAATCAACACCGCTTACAATCAGCAGAAGTCGAAAATCACAGTTCCGGGCTTCCGCAAGGGAAAGGCTCCGAGAAAGGTTATTGAAACTCATTACGGCGCAACCGTTTTCTATGATGACGCTGTAAATTACCTCTACAACCACAATATCGAGGAAATTGTAAACAAGACCGAGCTTGAGGTTGTTGACATTCAGAATGTTGACGTTACCGAAATCAGCAAGGAAAACGGCGTTTCGATGAAGGCTGACGTTATCACCAAGCCTCAGGTTGAAATTTCCGATTATAAGGGAATAAAGGTAAAGAAAACCGTCAAGACTGTAACCGACGAGGTTGTTGACGAGGAAATCAACAAGATGCGCGAGAAGGTTGCAAGAATTGTAACCGTTGAGGGCAGAGCTGTTCAGGAGGGCGATACTGCGGTTATCGACTTCGAGGGCTTCACGGACGGAGTTGCGTTTGACGGCGGTAAGGGCGAGAAGTTCCCGCTCGAAATCGGCTCTCACACCTTCATTCCCGGCTTCGAGGAGCAGATTGTCGGCAAGAATGTCGGCGACGAGTTTGACGTAAACGTAACCTTCCCCGAGGATTATCAGGCAGAAAACCTCAAGGGCAAGCCCGCTGTTTTTAAGTGCAAGCTGCACGAGATTAAGGCAAAGGAAATGCCCGAGCTTGACGATGATTTCGTTAAGGACGTTTCCGAGAAGGACACTGTTGACGAGCTCAAGGCTGAAATCCGCGAGAAGCTCGAGAAGCAGTATGCCGAGGAAGCCGACAACGCTTGCGACAACGACATTATGGACGAGATGGTAGGCAAGATGAAGGCGGAAATCCCCGAGGTTATGTACGAGCGCCGCATCGACGAAATCGCACGCGAGTGGGTTTCCAGAACCCGCATCGATATCAAGGATTACCTCAAGTACACGGGTATGAATATGGCTCAGTTCCGCGCTAATTTCAGAGAGCCCGCAAAGCGTCAGGTTGAGCTTCGCCTTGCGCTCGAGAAAATCGCTGAGCTCGAGAACATAGAGGTTGCTCAGGCGGATATCGATAAGGAATACGCAGACCTCGCAGAGCAGTACAAGATGGACGTTGAGCAGGTTAAGAACGCAATTCCCGCTGAAACGCTCACTCTTGATATCAAAATCGAAAAGGCGCTTGAGCTTGTAAAGAACAGCGCCGAAATCGAGGAAGTTAAAGAATAATTTTGCGTCCCGAAAGGAGCTTCAATAATGGCTTATATTCCTTATGTAGTTGAGCAGAGCAGCCACGGAGAGCGTTCTTATGACATTTTCTCCAGACTGCTGAACGACAGAATAATTCTTTTGCACGATGAGGTTAATGCCGCAACAGCAAGCGTTGTTGTGGCTCAGCTCCTTTATCTTGAGGGACAGGACCCCGATAAAGATATCTTCCTTT
>CAMEQX010000315.1 GCA_945933905.1 uncultured Clostridia bacterium | reverse complement strand
AGCGCTAAAGGGGTTCAAGGGGAAAAACAAGAGTTTTTCCCCTTGAGGAAAGGGGTTTGGGGAAAACCCCGAGGGGTGTTCCCCAAGCGATTTTTCGGGTTCGATGCCCGAAAAATCGCCTGCACCTTCCGCAAAGTCGGCTCTTCAATAAAACTCAGGTCAAAAAGCGGCTTCCTACGCGCGCACACATTGCGCGTGTAGGAAGCCGCGCATTTTCGGCGGTTCGATGCCGCCGAAAATGCCCCGAGCGCGCCAACCGGGAGCTAAGCAAAAGCCACCGAGCCGGCAAAAATGCGGGTGCAGTCACGCCTATCCAACCTTTAAATTCACGATTTCTATGGGGCGTGACTGCACCCGCGCGATTTTTCGGGTTCGATGCCCGAAAAATCGCCCGCTCGTCTCGTAAAGACGTATCACAACCCAAGAAATAACCCCGCCCTGCGAAACGGCAAGGCGGGGTTGTTCTATGCGGTAAATCAGTAGTCCGAGTAAACAATCTCTGTTTCGTCGAGGTCGGGATTTTCACCCGAGGAGTGAGAGTGGTCGGGCTTTTTCTCGCCGCGGTATAGGAGCTTCATAATAATCGGCGAAGCGATTGAGCTGCACAAAATAAGCAAAATCACGGACGTGAAATATTCGGGCGAAACCATTCCCACGGAAAGTCCCTTCTGCGAAACGATAAGGGCAACCTCGCCGCGCGTCATCATTCCCACTCCGACTTTAAGCGCGTCCCTGTTGCTCATTTTCCACGCCTTCGCCATCAGCCCGCAACCGATGATTTTCGCCGCCATTGCCACCACGACAAACGCAAGCGAGAACCACAAAAGCTGAAGCGAGAAGCCGTCAAAGTTGGTTTTCAAGCCGATTGAGGCGAAAAAGACAGGCCCGAAAAGCATATAGCTTGAGATGTCCATTTTGCCGGCGATATACTCCGCGTCACGCAGATTGCACAAAATAATTCCCGCGACATAAGCGCCCGTGATGTCGGCAATCCCGAAGAATTTCTCCGCGCAAAACGCCATAGCAAAGCACAGCACCAGTCCAAAAATGGGAATTCTGCGGTGATGCGGCGCGTGCTTGTCGAGGAACTTGAACAGGAAGTAAATCAAAAATCCCACAACAACGCTGAATACGATAAACAGCAGCGTCTTGATAACCACGTCCGCGGGCTTCGCGTCCGAGGAGCGAAAACCGATGACAAACGTGAGGACAATTATTCCGATAACGTCGTCGATAATCGCGGAAGATACGATAATCGTGCCGACGCGCCCCTTGAGGAGCCCGAGCTCGCGAAGCGTCTGAACAGTGATGCTGACGGAGGTTGCCGTCATAATCGTGCCGATAAACACGCCTCTGAAAAATTCGTCCGAGCCGACAGGCGCAAAGCCGAAGAAAGCGCTGTACAAAAGCCATCCGAGAACCAGCGGCACAAAAACACCCGCACAGGCTATCGTGAGCGCCACGGGACCTGTTTTGACAAGCTCTTTCAGATTTGTTTCAAGTCCCGCCGAGAACATCAGCAAAACCACGCCGATTTCCGCCAACATCACGATAAAATCCGACTGCTGAACCCAGCCCAAAAGCGACGGCCCGATAAGCAGTCCCGCTAAAATCTGCCCGACAACCTGAGGCGCTTTCAGCTTTTTCGCAAGCAGTCCCAACAGCTTTGCCGAAATCAAAATAATCGCCAAATCGCGAAAGCATTCATACGCTTCCACAAAAATCACCGCCTTAAATTTTACATAATATTTATTGACACTCGCCCGAGAATTTGATATAATATAATCAAATTCAAACCAAAATCTCGGGAAGGAGTATAGCAATGCTTGAACAAAATTACACCAACGCTGAGGACAAAGGACGCTTTGGCTTTTCGGAAAGCGGAAAATTCCGCGCGCCCTTCAAATCCGAAAAGGCTCTGATACTGATTTTCACAATAATTTTCATCGCGGGAACGCTCGGAGGACTCGCGGGCGGCTCGATATTCCTGAGGACAATGATGACAGCGTCGCCAAACGGAACAGACCCCACCTTCTACGCGATGACGGGAGCCGTGATTTTTCTCGGCGCAGCAGCTTTGAGCTTCGTGATTTTCAAGCTCGGTTCAGCCTACGCCAAGCGCGGATTTGAATGTACATTTTCCGCAACCGAGGATATCTTCACCGCAAATATCGGCGGCGATTTGCACACAATCAAATACAGCGACGTTACCGCGGTAAATTTCACGCCGAGAAGCATTTTCGGTAAAATCCACGGCTATGACGTTGATATTTTCTTCGGAAACCGCTTTGAGCAATACTCGGTTTCGTTTGAAGGTCAGTTTCAATCGGAAAAAACCACGCCGTTCTACATTATAAAGGAACGTATGCAGATTATCGAAAACCGCCGTTCCGATGAAGCGGCAAAGCTTGATGAAATCAAAAACAAGTCAAATCGCGCGCTCGGTCGTGAGGAAATAGAAACTGCCCGCGCGAAGAAAAAGACAACCGAGGAGCGCGTAGAAGCGCTTTTTGAGATGTCGGCTGTCACGCCGAAAAAGCCCTCGGGAAAGACCGCAACCGTTTTAACTCCCGACAATCTTGACGCAGATGAAATGCCCGAGGTTTCCAAGAAAAAATGACGAAAGGAAGCGCTATGTCAAACGAACAGCCGCGTGTTTCCCCGAC
>CAMEQX010000314.1 GCA_945933905.1 uncultured Clostridia bacterium | reverse complement strand
CTCCAAGTCCTACGATTATACCGCCGAAAACGCCCATCTGAAGCGTGGTTATGCCGAGAGCCGAGGTTGTGGAATTTGCAGGCATTGCCTCAACGCCGCCGTTTGCGTCAATCATTGCGCTGATTGCCGTGTTCATAATCAGATAGGAAATCGCGCCCGACAGCGCCGCAACGGCTTTTTCATTCTTCGCCATACCGATTGCAACTCCCATTGCAAATAACAACGGAAGGTTGTCGAAAACAACCTCGCCCGTTTTGCTCATAATGCTGAGAATTGTGTACAGCACGCCGCCTTCTTTGATTACGCCCGCGAGATTGTAGGCTTCAAGGGTTGTGGGATTTGTGAAGGAGCTTCCGACGCCGAGCAGCAGCCCCGCGACCGGAAGCAAAGCAATCGGCAGCATAAACGAGCGCCCCACTCGCTGCAAAACGCCGAAAATCTTGTCTTTCATCTGCATTACCTCCGAGATTTCTCGGGTTTGGTATGACTCAATTTTCCCTGTTTATCAGAAAAATTTGCGCAAAAAAACGCCCTCTGAGTTTTACCTCAAAGGGCGAGATTTATTGATTTTCGGTTTCGGCAACAATCGGTCTTGAATTCTGCCAATATCCCCAATCCTGCTGAGTGAGGAAGTTTTCGTAGTAAGTCACCGTGGAGCCTGTCGCGGCGTGGAAGGAGTTGTTTGCGAAGAGAATATCGGTTGTGCCGTTTTCCGTGAGGAAATCTACGATATTATGCGTGAAATAGCGCATATCAATCACGATAATCTCGTCAAACGAGCCAAACAGATAACCGGGAAGCGCGTTTCCGTAGCTGTCCTTGAGAATAGCAAGCCTTCTGCCTGTGCCCGCGTTTGTGTTCACCTTGACAATCTGCGAGTCGCCGCCCATAAACGTGCAGTAAGCCATACCGCTGCCGTCATTGTATTTCACGAAGAAATTGCCCGTAAACTCAGGTCTGCCGCCGACAATGCTTCCGCCGCTTAAAATGTACTCGTAGTAGGTTGTCGTGTATTCAACCGTTGTGGGAACATAATAAACGAAATCCTCGGGGTTGTTTTTGAGGACGATATCGCCGCTGTAACCGTACATCGTGCCGACAAAGCCGTGAACAACGCGCTGCTCGTACTCCGACAAATCCTTAAACGGAACACCCGCGGTCTTTGCAAACTGCTGCGCTGCGTAATAAGCTCCGAGCGGCGCCCAGTGGTGATCTGTACGAAGGTAGATGTCCTCGCTTGTGTGCGCGGCAAGCGCCGAATACGCGTCAACGGGCGTTACGCCTTGCAAAAAGCTGTTGACGTGATTTATGTTGTCAAGCTCGCTTGCGTGATAGCCGTCAAGCTGAGGCGGCGAATAAAACTCGCACGACGTCGGGATTATCATACTGTAAACGTTGACGTTCGGCATCGCCTGCTTGTATTTGTTCATCACCTTCGCGTATCTCTCGCCGACAGAAAAGCTTCCGCCGAACATCATAAGCGCGCGGTCTCCGACAACGGCAATTCCGTTATTCGTGATGTTGAGGTGGTCCTGAAGAGTAGGGTCATCCTTGCTCGGCTTGCTTGTCGAGGAGGAACTCTCGGTCTGCGAGGACGAGGAGCTTGTTGAGCTTTGTGAAGAACTTGACGACTGCGTTGAACTTGACGACGAGCTTTCCGAAGAACTCGTGCTCGACGAGGAGCTTGAGCTTTCATCGGACGAGGTTTGCGGGAGCGTATCAACGCCGTGCAAGCGAATTCCGTCCTGCCTGAAGCCGTTTATTTCGCGAATTGCCGTTGCCGCATTCGTCAGCTCGTCGCGAAAAGGCACCGTGTCGCTGAACCACTCGGAAACCTCTTTGGTGAAATCCCCGCTGAAATAGCTGTCCATACTGAACTCGGGGAACTTTTTCAGCTCGCGTTTTTCCGTGATACTGACCGTGCTGCGCGGGAAAATCAACAGCGACAAGCCGATTGCCTCAAACGCCAGCAAAACTGTCGTGAGATAAACGATATTCGAGGTTTTGCGGCGCTTTGGCGTTTTTTCCTTGTATTTTTTTTCGTTGTTTTCTTTCATATTTTCACCTTAAAATCTCAGATAAAGGAAGGGATTTGTGGTGCTGCCGATGAGCAAAAGCGTGCTCACAACCAGCAGCGCAATCGAGCAAATCGTCTTAAGTCCCGTGAGGAGAGCCTCTTGACCTGCGCCGTCGCGGGTTGCTGACTTGTGGTAAAGATAACCGAAAAACTTTGAAATCGGCAGACAGCAAATCACCGCCGCAATCAGCAGCCAAAGATTTCCCGTAAACTCGCCGTGTGCAATCGCCCCGCCGGCTGCGTTTCCGCCGCCGAAAAGTATCGGAATGAACTCGCCCAGCCGCGAGAAATCCACAAAATAGAAGATAACCCAGCCGAATACAATCACGAAAATGCTGTATAAATGCAGGAAAATCGGCGGGATTTTGTCCTTGATTTTAAGGATTGTGTATTTTTCAAGCATAATTATCGCGCCGAAATACAGTCCCCAAAGCACAAAATTCCAGCTTGCGCCGTGCCACAAGCCCGTCATAAACCACACTATGAGTATGTTCAGCGGCTGATGCTTGCGGTTGCCGCCAAGCGGAATGTAAACGTAGTCGCGGAAGAAGCTGCCCAGAGAGATGTGCCAGCGTCTCCAGAAATCCGTGATTGTCCGCGCGATGTAGGGGTG
>CAMEQX010000313.1 GCA_945933905.1 uncultured Clostridia bacterium | reverse complement strand
AGTTGAGATAATAGCAATCCGCTATCCGCGTAATAAAGAACGCAGGAATTATCGTTGACATTGCCCTTTAAGGGCAAATGAGGGGTTAGAAGCGCGCGGCAAATAGAAACGATGCCCGCATCTTCCAGCCATTCAAAACAGCCGCGATAATCCGTGAATCGGGCGCCAGGACGCACTTTCGAAATCTGGAATTTTTTGTTCTTCTCCAACGAACAGCGCTATGGGCTGCTTCTCGAGAGCTTTTTCTTTCCGCCCGAGGTTGCCGCGCGAAACAATATGTTCACGGAAGCGAACGCAAAATGGTCGAGCTTGGCGCTTTATCTGCCGCTGTTTTCGATGGCGGGAGTTATCGCGTTCATCAAGGGCGCGAAAAAGCACTGGGCAAAGGTTTTGCTCGGAGTTTGCCTTTTGATGTCGTTTGTGCCGGGACTTAACGCCGCGTTCACCCTCTTCAACGACAACTACTACACGCGCTGGTACTATATGCCCGAGCTTATCTGCTGTCTTGCAACCGCCTACGCTCTCGAGCGCGAGGACTTCGACTTCAATTTCGGAAACAAGGTCTGCGCGGGAGCAGTCGGCGTGATGTCCGTGCTTGCGCTGCTTGCGCCGTTCACCACAAAGGTGAAAAACACCGAGGGCAAAGAAACCGAGGTTATCGTGCCGCGACTGCTTGCGAAAATGGACGCGACGGTTTATATCCAGATTTTCATAGCCGCGGTGTCGATGATTTGCCTTTATTTTGTAATCAGAACGCGCAAAACAAGCTCCAAAAATTTCTTCACGAAAACAGTTCTGTCATCGGTAATCGCGGCTTCGATGGTTCTCGGATATTATTTCATCGGAATAGGCAGGCTTATCGGTCCGGAAATCGGGCGGTATAATCAGATTGTTTCGGCTGAATTTCAAATCGACGACCCCGATTTTTACCGCATTGAAGGCGTGAACGAGACAAACAATTTCAATATGTTCTGCGAAAGCAGCTCCCTTAAAAGCTTCACAAGCATAATCCCCGGCTCGACCTTTGAGCTTTACGACGCGCTTGGGATAAAACGCTCCGTGAACTCCGCGCCCGATTACTCCAACTACGCTTTCCGCGCGCTTGCGAGGGTGAAATACCTGATGGTACCGCGTGATATGAACGGCACCAAGCGTATGGACGCAATCGAGGATTTGGAAATCTACGAGTATTTCGACACGCAGGGCGAATATGACCTGTTCAAGACAGACTACGCGCTTCCGATGGGCTTTGCTTATGACACCTATTTCCCGATGAAATCGGTTGAGGGAGCAACCTATGCTGACAAGCTGATGGTGCGCTCGGTTTTCCTCACCGATGAGCAAATCGAGAAATACAGCGATATTCTCACAAAGGACACGACAGATTTTGTTTACTCAAAGGTGCAGTTTTTGATTGACGCCAAGGAAAAAATCAAGAACGGCGTTATTCAGTTCAGCGTAACCAAGGAGGGCTTTACCGCAAAAACGCGCTATGACAGCGAAAAGCTCGTCTGCTTCAGCGTGCCGTACTGCAATG
The DNA here is from genome assembly GCA_945933905.1 of uncultured Clostridia bacterium. Taxonomy (GTDB): domain Bacteria; phylum Bacillota; class Clostridia; order Oscillospirales; family Ruminococcaceae; genus CAG-115. Next base: position 1,158 of record CAMEQX010000313.1, on the reverse strand, counting down.
GCTGGAGCGCTCAAATCAACGGCGAACCCGCCGAGGTTGACAAGATAAACGGCGGTCTTTGCGGAATTCGCGTGCCCGAGGGACTTTGCGAAATCACCTTCACTTACAGAACCCCCGGACTAAATCTCGGCATTATCTGCACCGTCGCGGGAATTCTGCTCTTTGCGGTTTATGTCGTGATTTTCCGCGTGATAAAGCGCGAAAAGTCCCTGCCCTACGCTCACCTTTACGACCAAAATCAGCTTGACGGTGTGAAAGCGCACAAGTCCTATATCGACGCTGTTACAAGTCGTTTTTCCGAGAACGAACAGCCCAAAAAGGTTTTCCGACTGCCCGACAGCGAAAAAAACGCTCGGGAAAATCCGTCCGAAAACTCCGTTCCCGAGAACGAGCAAAACCGTGATAATAACGAATAAACGAGGTGTTTTTATGCGTCTTGAAGAAAAAACAATCGAAAGCAAACAGATTTATGACGGAAAGGTTGTCAAGCTTTTTGTCGATAAAGCCGAGGTTGAAAACGGCGATATCGTGAACCGCGAGGTGATAAAGCACCCCGGCGGAGTTTGCGTTGTGCCGCTTGACGAGGACGAAAACGTGATTTTTGTGCGGCAGTTCAGATACCCGCATAAGCGCGTTTTTCTGGAAATTCCCGCGGGAAAGCTTGAGTTCGGCGAAAATCACCGAGAGTGTGGCTTGCGCGAGCTGAAAGAGGAAACAGGCTGCGTCTGCGACAGCTTTGAGTACCTCGGGAACCTTGTCCCCACGCCCGCTTACGACAGCGAAATCATTCATATGTACCTCGCGCGCGGGCTTCATTCCGGTGAACAAAAGCTTGATGAGGACGAGTTTCTTGAACTAGAAAAAATACCGCTTAAAAAAGCGGCAGAAATGATAATGAAAAACGAAATCGCGGACGCAAAAACACAAATCGCGATTTTAAAGACTATGCTTTTGCTCGGTCACTGCATATAATCGTGATACGCGCAGAGGATTTTTTTCTCAAGCTGTTCGCGGATATCCGATGAAATCGGGTGAATTATGTCGCGGAACATTCCGCTTTCTTCGCGGCGCGACGGCATTGCCACAAACATTCTGACGTCGCCCTGAACAAGCTTGATGTCGTGAATGGCAATCGCGTTGTCAATCGTTATCGAAACC
>CAMEQX010000312.1 GCA_945933905.1 uncultured Clostridia bacterium | reverse complement strand
CGAGGCGGCGGTCAACGGTTCTGTAATCGATTGTGTCATAGCCGTGAGCTACGCTCTCGAAAATCGGCCCGAAGTAAATCGCGTTGCAGCCAAGCTCCTTGATATGCGGGATATCGTCGATTACTCTCAGGATTTTGTGCGTGGGCTCGCTTGACAGGTCGTTTACACGCGGACAGCCAAAGTAACCGATAGGATAAATGTGATAAAACACAGCGCTTTCATACCACTTCATTTTTGTACCTCTTTAATATGTATTTGAGATTAAACTCCAACTTATTTTAGCACAAATGTGTTTTTTTGTCAAGATATTACAAAAATTTTTATGGCAACTTGTGACAATTATGTATTATAACTATTGTATAATACTAACAAATTTTTTAAGAAAAATAGGTAAAAATTGAAAAATTGCTAAAAAGGGCTTGAAACAATTTACACAATTTGGTATAATTATATTGTATTATTATGGTTTATGAGCTCTTGGGAGGGTTTTAATATAATGATTTTGGGAAAAACATCGGAAAGTGCGGCTTTCGCCTTGTTTTCCGCCGAATATATTTATATATGGATTGCCGCGGGAGCAGTTTTCACGGTGCTGTTGGTTGGAATTATCATTTTCTTCACCATAAGAAGCCGCCGTTTCCGTGATACCGACCAGCTCACCGGCGGAAAAAACAAAAACAGATTTTACCGCGACTGCGAGAAGATTTCAAAGAAAATCTCGCCCGAAAAGCTCGCGATGGTGGTTCTTGATATCGATAAATTCAAGTACATAAACGACCGCTTGGGATATGACGAGGGCGACAGAATTCTCGTGAGAATACACAAAACGCTTGCCGATTGTCTTGACAAGGAGGAGCCGTTTGCGCGTATTTCCGAGGACAATTTTGCCTGCCTTTTGAAAAACGCGCCCGACAAGGACCTTGAAATGCGCTTGCACGAGGTTTTCACGGAGTTTAACAGAAGAAACTCTTTCTTTATAAAATATCCCGTGAATTTCAGCGCGGGTATCTGCCGCTTGGGACAGTGCCGCGGGAAATTTGACTCGATTGATTTCACAACGGCGATTGACCGCTGCAAGCTTGCTAAAAAATCCATCAAAAACAAGCACAACAGCGATGTCGCTTTCTATGACGGGAAAATCCGCGAGGTTTCACTGCGCGAAAAGGACTTCGAGAACGCGATGCCGCAGGCTCTCGAAAACCGCGAATTTGAGTGCTATCTCCAGCCGAAATATGGAACAAATTCCCGCGAAATTGTCGGCGCAGAGGCGCTTATACGCTGGAACAGCAAGGAGTTTGGGTTTGTCTGCCCCGGCGACTTTATCCCGCTTGCCGAGAAAAACGGCTTTGTGGTGGAGCTGGATTTCTTCATCTTGGAGGAAGTCTGCAAAATGCTTCGCCGCTGGCTTGACAACGGAAAAACGCCTATCGTAATCTCCGTCAATCAGTCGCGCCTGCACATAAACGACGACGACTATATCTGGCGGCTTCGCGAAATTGTCGATAAGTATGAAATCCCTTATGAATACATCGAGCTGGAGCTCACCGAAAGCGTTTTCACAGAGGACGCGGAGCGTATGATTGCAATTATGAAAAAGCTCCACGAAATCGGTTTTAAGCTCTCTATCGATGATTTCGGCTCGGGTTATTCCTCGCTGAATTTGCTCAAGGATATCCCCGCAGACGTGCTCAAAATCGACCGCGAGTTCTTCAACGGAACGGTGAATTCCAAGAAGGGACGCGCCGTTATCTCGTCGGTTGTCGATATGGCGAAAAATCTTGAAATGAACGTAATCTCAGAGGGCGTTGAAACGCAGGACCAGATTGATTTTCTTAAGGAAATCGACTGCAATATGGTTCAGGGCTTCTATTTCTCGAAGCCGATGAAGCTTAAGGATTTTGACGAATTGTGGGAAAAACAGAATTGACGTCGAAACGCGCGGCTGAAATTCGGAGGTGTTAGTTATGTCGGAAGACAAGGAATATGAAATAGAACGTCTGAAGCGCGCGCTTTCCGAGGAAAAGGTCAAAACCTCCATTCTCTCGGAGTATTCTCAGTTTGGTCTTTGGGAATATCACGTTGCCGATGATTTGTTCTATCAATACAAACCGCTTTTCAACTCAATCAGCGGCTCAAACGACCCGATTTCTCACTTCAGAGACAGCGTTATCGAAAACGGAAGCGTTTTTTCGGAGGATTTGCCCGAATTCAGCAGCTTCTGCTCCGCTATGGAACGCGGCGATGACGAGGTCTCCTGCGAAATCCGCGTCATCAACGAAAACAGCGATACCGTTCACATAAAGTTTGAGGGAAAGCTGGTTCGAGACGAAAACGGCTTGCCGATAAAATATATCGGAAGAGTTCTCGATGTGACTTGTGAGAAAAACTGCGCAAGCGAGATTTCCGACAAGCTCGACCCGCTTACAGAAACCTATAATCTGAGCGCGTTCCGCGAACTCACGGAGGAAAAGCGCAAGGGCGCAAACCGTTATTCTGTCGCGGGACTGCTGGCTGTCGGTATCGATGATTTTCGCGGAATTATGGCGAAATCCGGAAATGAATATACCGATTATCTTCAGAAAACCGTCGCAAAAATTCTTATGGGAATAGGAGTTTGCGAGCGCGACTGCATTATCGCAAGAGTGCGCGACGGCGAATTTTTGATGTTCGTGACGTTTGACGAGCAGACGTTTTTGGATAA
>CAMEQX010000311.1 GCA_945933905.1 uncultured Clostridia bacterium | reverse complement strand
GTCCGTGGGAGAGCGCGCCGACGAGTACCGCCGCATAAAAAGCGGGCTCGCGCGGATTGTTATAGGAACGCGCAGCGCGGTGTTTGCGCCGGTGAAAAATCTCGCGATAATCGTCATCGATGAGGAAGGCGAGGGAACGTACAAGTCCGAAAATTCCCCACGCTATCACGCGCGCGATGTCGCAAAGCAGCGCTGTTTCGCGCAGAATTCGCTGCTGCTTCTGGCTTCGGCTACCCCGTCGCTCGAGAGCTATTATTTCGCGAAAACGGGGCGGTACAAGCTGTTTGAGATGGACGAGCGGTTCAACAACGCGGTTTTGCCGGCGGTCGAGATTGTCGATATGCAAAAAGAGCGGCAAAACGGCAATATGTCAACGTTCAGCGCAATTCTCGCGGAGCATATCGAATACACGCTTTCGCGCGGGGAGCAGTCGATTTTGCTGCTCAACAGGCGCGGTTATCGAACGGGAGTGCGTTGCGCCTGCCGAATGCCCCAACTGCTCGCTGCCGCTGACCTATCACAAGGCGAACGGCTGCCTGATGTGCCACTGCTGCGGCTATTTCAAGCGGTTTGACAGCGTTTGCACATTCTGCGGCGGCAAGTTTTTCGGAATGAAAGGCGAGGGCACGCAGCTTATCGAGGACGAGCTTTCCGAGCTGTTCCCGAAGGCAAGAATTTTGCGGATGGACGCGGACACAACCTCGGGAAAAACCGCATTCGAGCGCCGTTTCAAAGCGTTTGCGGACGGTGAGTTCGACATAATGGTCGGCACGCAGATGATTGCAAAGGGGCTGAATTTCCCGAATGTAACGCTGGTTGGCGTGCTGAAAACGGATAACTCGCTTTATGCAGCCGATTTTCGCGCTTATGAGCGGACGTTTTCGCTGATAACTCAGGTTGCGGGGCGCTCGGGGCGCGGCGACAAGCGCGGTCGCGCGATTATACAGACGTTTTCGCCGGAGCATTATGTGATAAATCTCGCGGCAAATCAGAATTATCCCGCGTTCTACGAGGAGGAAATTCGGCTTCGTGAAGCGGTTTTTTACCCGCCGTTCTGCGATATCGTGACGCTTGTGTTTTCGGCGGTGAACGAAAGCGAGTGCAAAAAAGCGGCGAGAAAGCTTGCGGATATGCTGATAAATACCGCGAAAGAGTACGGAAACCGCGTTCCTATGCGGGTTCTCGGGCCTGCGGCGTGCGCGGTGGGACGAGTAAACGGAAGATATCGCTTTTCGCTGATGGTGAAATGCAAGAACAGTGCGAGTCTGCGCGAGGTGGTTGACAGGACGATGAAAGCCGCGCTCGGTGACGCGGATTTCGCGAATGTGCGTTTTTTCGCCGATATCAACGGGAGCTATACATAAAAAAGAAAGGTGATTTCTAAAATGGCTTTGAGAGAGATAATCAAATTCGGTGACGATATGCTGCGGAAAAAGTGCCGCGAGGTAACGAAGTTTGACGACAAGCTTGCCGAGCTGCTTGACGATATGGCGCAGACGCTGACCAGCGCGGACGGCGTGGGGCTTGCCGCGCCGCAGGTGGGGATATTGCGCAGAGTGTGCATAATCGACGTTCACGACGGAAAGGGCGTTGTGGAGCTGATAAACCCCGAAATCCTCGAGAAAAGCGGCTCGCAGACAGGAAACGAGGGCTGCTTGTCGGCGCCGGGCGAGTGGTGCGAGGTAATTCGTCCCGCAAACGTGAAGGTGAAGGCGTTTGACCGTCACGGAAACGAGTTCACGCTGAATGCAAGCGAGCTGATGGCGCGCGCTGTCTGCCACGAGGTTGACCATCTTGACGGAATTTTGTTTATCGACAGGGTGGAAAAAACAATCCCGCAGAAGTCGTGAGGGCGCTATGGTAAGAGAAATTTTGACATTCGGCAACCCTGTTTTGCGGGAGAAGTCGGTTGAAGTGAAAAAGTTCGACAAGGAGCTTTGCGAGCTGCTTGACGATATGTACGAAACGATGCAAAACGCGGACGGAATAGGTCTCGCGGCGCCGCAAATCGGCGTTTTGAAGCGGATTGTCGTTATCGACACGGGCGCGGGCAAAATCGAGCTCATAAACCCCGTCATCACGGCGATGTGGGGCAAACAGTTTGAGGAAGAGGGCTGCCTGTCGCTGGTCGGAAGACGCGGCGTTGTGAAGCGTCCGATGCACGTTAAACTGAAGGCGTTTGACCGCTTCGGAGTGCTGAGGAAATATCACGGCAAGGAGCTGCTGGCGCGGGCGTTTTGCCACGAGGTTGACCATTTGAACGGGATTTTGTACGAGGACAAGGTTCTCGAGTGGATTGAAGAGGAGTAAAAATTGAAGGTTGTGTTTATGGGAACGCCCGATTTTGCGGCGAAAAGCTTGGAAGCGCTGGTCGGGGAGTTTGAGGTAGCGGCGGTTTTCACGCAGCCCGATAAGCCGAAAAACCGCGGCAAAAGGCTGGAAACAACGCCCGTCAAGGATTTGGCGCTTTTGCACAATATCCCCGTCTTTCAGCCGTTTTCGCTGCGAAAGGGCGAGGAAGCTGAGGCGGCTCTGGGAGCGCTTCGGGAGATAAATCCCGATGTGATTGTCGTGACGGCATACGGTCAGATTTTGCCGAAAAGCGTGCTTGAATTGCCAAAATTCGGCTGCGTAAACGTACACGCGTCGCTGCTCCCGAGATTTCGCGTCGCGTCGCCCATGCAGCGCTGCATTCAGCTCGGCGACA
>CAMEQX010000310.1 GCA_945933905.1 uncultured Clostridia bacterium | reverse complement strand
CCTCGTTCAGCAAGAACTTCATCTCGTGCCGCTTGAACGTATTCGCGTAGGACACCTGCTTCACCTCTTTGTTGTTTCCGTTTCTGTCATTATTATAGCAGGCTTTTGTGATAATTTTATGTTAAAAAGGAAACATTTTTAGAAAAAGTGAGGGGAATTGATATTTTTTTCTTTAATAAAGATTGATGAGGGGATTGATTTCGCGATTTTTTGTTGGAAAGCTTGAATAGAAAACCTTAGTTTGCTGAAAATCCTTGTTTTTTCGTTGGCATTTAGCCAACGAAAAAACTTGGGGGAAAACTCTTGTTTTCCCCATCACAATCAATTATTCCTTATGTGCGGATTTTTTGCGACAGCAAAAAAACGCAAAGAGGAAAACGAAGTTTTCCTCCAGCCCTTTAGCGCTTTTGAACGCGTTTGCGCGACTTCGCCGCAAGTGGTCGCTTCGCTCCAGTGCCTTCGGCGACCAAAAAACTTTTTCTGAAGAAAAAGTTTTCTGGACTTTCAAAAAGACTTTTTTCGCTTCGCGTGCTTGATTACAGCTTTGTGAAGTGTTCTCGCGCTCAACTGTCCCTGTTCTTCAGCATCTCCTCAGCCGCCGCAACGCTCTCCGCGCTCCCGCTCCCATCAATAATCCTCGCAATCTCCCGCACTCTCCCACTAAAATCGGGCTGCGAAATCTTTGTAAACGTCCTTCCATTCTCGGTATTTTTCTCGAGAACCAAGTGATTATCAGCCTTCGCGGCAATCTGCGCCAAGTGCGTTATACACATAACCTGTCGTTTCCCCGACAGCTCCCGCAGCTTTATCCCGACCTTCTGCGCCGCTCTGCCGCTTATTCCGCTGTCAATCTCATCGAAAATCATCGTCGGCACACCGTCATTTCCCGCCAGCACGCACTTCACCGCCAGCATAATCCTCGACAACTCGCCGCCCGACGCGATTTTATTCAGCGGCTTCGGTTCCTCGCCGAGATTTGCCGAAATCATCAGCTCCACGCCGTCCATTCCGTTTATCGTGATTTTCTCGGGCGTGAGTTTGAAGAAAATCCTCACATTCGGCATATCGAGAAACGCAAGCTCCTCCTGAATTCGCTCGGAGAGCTGTTTCGCGGCATTTTTTCGCAGCTCGGAAATCTCACTCGCCGATTTCTTGATTTCCTCGGCAAGCGCGTGTCTTTTCTCGTTCAGTTCCTCTGTCAAATCACCCGCGCCGTTGAGTTCAAGCAGCTCGTTCTCGCATTTTTCGAGATAATCAACCAACTCGTCCGCGTCAAGATTATACTTTCTCGCAGCCGTTTTTATCGCAGAAACCCGCTCTGAGAGCCGCGCCTCGCGTTCCTCGGCAGCCTCGTCCGAGAGATTAAACAGCTCGTCGGCAACGTCCGAAAGCTCTCCCGCCGCCGCTGAAATCCTCGCGCGCAGCTCCTCGGCTTTCTCGCACTCCTCAACCTTCGCGAGCTTTTCCTCAGCAATTTTCAGCAGCTCAAGCACCGCCTCGCCCTCCTCCGCGGTAAGGCAGTTATACGCGCTCCCGAGAAGCTCCGCGTTTTTCGCGCTTGCCCGAGCCGATTTCAGCTCCTTTTCAAGCTGCTCCGCTTCGCCTTTTTCAAGCTCAAGCGGCTGCAAATCGGCGATTGTTGCTGTTAGACGTTCAATTTTCAAGTCGCGGATTTCGACTTCCTCGGAGAGCTTTTTGAGCTCGCGGGAAACTCGGGAAAACTCGCGAAAACGCTCGCGATAAGCGTCAATTTTCTCGGAAATTCCCGCATAGTTATCGAGAATATCGCGCTGATTGTCGTTTGACATCAGAATTCGGTTGTCGTGCTGACCGTGGATATCGACAAGCAGCTCGCCGATTTCCCGCAGCATAGAAGCGGTTGCGGTTCTGCCGTTAATCCGCGCGGCGCTCTTTCCGTCAGCGAAAATCTCGCGCGACAGCACAAGCTCGTCCTCTGCGGAAAAGCCGAGCTCCTCGATTTTTTTGCGAACCTCGTCCGAAAGCTCATCGAAAAGCGCGGTGATGACAGCTTTTTCAGCTCCCGCGCGAACAACGTCTCTTGCGGCGCGCTGACCGAGAATTGCGTTCACGCCGCCGATAAGCACGCTTTTTCCCGCGCCCGTTTCGCCCGTGAACACGTTAAAGCCACCGCAAAAACTTGCGCGGGCGTTTTCGATTACCGCGAGATTTTCTATGGATAGCTCCCTTAACATCGACCTTCTCCTACTTTTTCATCATCTGTTTAAGCCTTACGCAGAGCGCTTTGGCGTGATTTTCCGTCTTTGTGAGAATAAAAACCGTGTCATCGCCCGCGATTGTCCCGATAACCGACTCCAGCTTCCGTTCATCGACAACCTTGCAAGCCGCGTCGGCAAGCCCCGCGTGGCACTTCAGCACAACCGTGTTCATCGCGTAATCCACCGACAAAACCGACTGCGCGAAAATTCCGCTGAATGCTACGGGAACGGTTGAAATTCCCGAGAAATAGCGGTTTACGCCGTCCTCCGACTCGCATTTTGTTATGTGAAGTTCATTGATATCGCGCGAAAGCGTCGCTTGCGTTGCGTTTATTCCGCGCTCGCTCAGCAGCCGCGAAAGCTCGTTTTGCGTTTCAACCTCATTTTCCGTGATAATTTCAATTATCGCGGTTTGTCTGCGCTTTTTATCCAAATCATTCGCTCCTTTATTTAAGCGGCGTGAGCAGCTTGTTGTGAATTGCC
>CAMEQX010000309.1 GCA_945933905.1 uncultured Clostridia bacterium | reverse complement strand
TTCGCAAGAGGATTTTGACCTTGTGCAAGAAATCCGCCGAAACAAGCGCCGCAAGTGTACCAAGCACGATGAAATCAGCCCGTTTTCGGGTATGGTTTACTGCGCGGATTGTGGGAAACGCTTGTATTTAGCGCGAACGACTGCCGACAACCGCGATTACGAGCACATGAAATGCTCGACTTATGCGTGCGAGGGCGGCTGTTCGACGCATTACATACGGGTTTCCATTCTCAAAGAAATCGTGCTGAATGAACTGAAGAAAATATGCGAAACGGTTCGTGCGCGTGAAGATGATTTTGTGAAAATCGCTGCCGAAAACAATGCCCAAAAGCACGGCGAGGAACTGAAAGCGGCAAAGAAGAAACTCGTTCAAACGAACAAGCGGATTTCCGAGCTGGACAAGCTGTTTATGAGGCTATACGAGGACAATGTTTCGGGCAAGATATCGGACGATCGGTTCAAAACTTTGTCCGAGAACTACGAGAACGAACAACGAGAACTCAAAAAGTTGTCCGAGGAATTGAGTGCGGCAATTCAGCAGACCGAGCAAAAAACAGCCAACGCCGAGCAATTCGTCAAAATCGTGAGAAAGTACACCGAAATCACGGAACTCACGCCCGAAATTATGCACGAATTCATCGACAAAATTGTTGTTCACGAGCCCGAAAAGATTGACGGAAAGCGGACGCAGCGGATTGAGATTTTCTATCGGTTTAATGTCGCAGTCGGCTCGGCGACTGTCAGCGGAAGAAAGAAAAAGCAGCGCGATTAGGCACTGCTTTTGAGATTGATTTTGTTTTTCTAGAGGGTACGCTTTGTTTCCAAAAAGACTTTTTTCGCTTCGCGTGCCCGATTGCAGCTTTGCTGGATTTGCGCTACCTCGCCACCGCAACCGCCACCACGCTTATATCATCCCTCGCGCCATTCTCCGCCGCCCTCGCCGCTCTCGCTATCCTCTCCGACAACTCCCCCGGCTCAGCTTCCCGCGACAACTCCCTCGACAACCACTCCTCGTCAATCACCGCCCCGTCCGTCGCCATTATTATCACATCTCCCGCATTCACCCTGAACCTTTGCGCCGGCACCGACATCCTCCCGCCGCTCCCCGCAGGCTGCGACGAAAGCGCCGCCCTTATCAGCTTATTCGCAGACTTGATATACGTCGTCGCCGCGCCCGCTTTATACACCGCGCATTCCCCGCTCCCAAGGTCAATTCTGCAAATATCCATCGTCGCAAAGCTCTCGTCTGCGCTTTTCACCAGCAGCGTCGTGTTCACCGTCTCAAGCGCCGAAGGCAGCGGAATTCCAGCTTTAATCAGCTTCGACAGCACCGAGCACGCAATCGCCGAATCCACTCTCGCGCGGCTTCCCGTGCCCATTCCGTCCGACAACACCACATAAAGCGCGCCCTCCGCGTCCGTGAAGCTCTCGCAGCAATCCCCGCAAACCTTGTTTTGTCCTTGCGGCAGCTGAAAGCTCCCGATTTTCGCGGAAAGCGGCTGAACCTCGCTTGCCGTGACGCGATACCGTCCGCTGCTCCCCGAGATTTCCGGCAGCTCAAGCTCCCTCCCGAGCGCTTTCCCGAGCGTTGCCCCGAGATAATCCCGTTCAACTCTCGGCTCGGTCGCGCCGTAAGCCTCGATGTGAATTTTACCGCGCTTGTCCTTCGTCACAAACGCCTGCGGGAACTCAACCCCGCTCTCCGCCAGCACTTTTTCCACGCGTTTTTCGACAACGCGGCTTTTCCCGAATGCCCTTGCTTCAAGACCCGAGCGGCTGATTTCGCGGAGAATTTCCTCCGTTGCCGAAAGCCTGTCCGTGTAAATTCTCCGAAGCTCGCGAATTCTTCGTTCATCGGACATTGCCGAGATATATCGCGAATATTCGGCGGAAATCGCCTTTGCCACGCCCGCGGGATTTACGCACTCCTCGGCGCACTCGGGCGAGAGCGAAAACTCCGTCACCTCGAAGCCCGTGCGAAGCTGCATCACAAGCCGCGAGAACTCCTTTCGGAACAGCTCGTACTTTCTCCCCCAGCAAATCATACTCTTCGGGCAAGAGCGGCAAACCTTATCGGCGGCGCGGTCGCTTATGCTTTCGATGTTGAAGCAGTATTTCTTGTCGAGAGCGTCAGCCGCTGCGGTTATCCCCGCGCCCACTCCCTCGAGCGCGTCCGCTGCGAAATTCAGCCGCTCCCTGATTATAAGCGAAACCGCGCTGTCCGAGAAATCATTCTCGGCGGGCTTGATTTTGTCTAAGGGCAGCGCAGCGTAAATAAGCGCCGCCGCAGCCGTTTCCGCGAAAATTCTCCAAGAACCCTCGTCGTTGTGGGAAACAAGCGTTCCCGCTGTCATCAGAAAAACAAAGCCGATTGCGCGGGTGATTTTTCCGTGCCGTGAGAACGCGCAGCTCGCCGCCGCCGCAAACGCCATACAAGCGCCCGCCGCGCCCATTTCCGCGTTTGCCGCGCAAAGCCCGAACACCGCGGGAAGCCCTATCGCCGCTCCCCAGACAAGCCCTTTTCGTTCAATCACGCAGAGCAAAACCGCGCCCATTATCAGTCGTCCTATATTTATATATGTATAGTCAAGCTGCCCGAGCGAAAAAAACGCAAGCGCTGAGATTATCCCGACAAGCGCCCTGTCACGCGGGTCGGAGAGCGTTATGTTTCTCTCGGCAGCGGACCCTTCGAGAAGGCTCACGCAAAGCGCAAACGCACCCGCCGTCA
>CAMEQX010000308.1 GCA_945933905.1 uncultured Clostridia bacterium | reverse complement strand
AGTGCCTTTTCGCCGACGCTGACGTCGGTTTTATCGATACCTCCGCCGAATGTGACGGTTCTCGCGGGATTGCCTTTGCAAAGCGGAAAATGATGGTGAATTTTGACGGCACCGTGAAAAATGTCGCTTACTGCAAAATCCGTTCCGTGCAGATTATCAGCAGTATGGAGGACGCTTTTGCCGACGAGCTGGAAATCTGCGGCGACCACTCGCGTCTTAGGATTACCGATTACTCCATCGACAAGCTCAGGCTCAAGCAGATTATCGAGGGGCTTTGCGAGGGAATTGAGGATAGCGCGGCTGAAATGGTTGAAAAAACCGCCGAAATTGTCGAGGAAAACGCGCGGGAAACGGTTGAAAAAACTGCTGAAATTGTCGAGGAAAGCGCGGCTGAAACGGTTGAGGAAACAGCCGAAATTGTCGAAGAAAATGCGGCTGAAACGGTTGAAAAAACCGCCGAAATTGTCGAGGAAAACGCGCGGGAGGACGAGCCCGAGCTTCTTCACGAAAGCGTAATTCCCGTTATCGAGGAACAGCCCGAGCCTTTTCGCGAGGAAATCGAGTGGCTTCAACGCGCAGTCAGGGTGGAGGAAAAGCCGGTTGATGAAGAAAAAATCGAGTGGCTGAGCGGTTTGTCCGAGGAAGAAAAACCGCCCGAAATCCCCGAGGCTCCGACTGAAAGCGAAGCCGCCTTTCGTGAGAAAATCGAGCAGATGTCCCGAGAGGAAACGCTGGATTTTCTGTCGAAGGCGCTGGATGAAATCAACTTTGCCGAGCCTGTTCCCGAGCCGCCCGAGATTGTCGTAAAGCCCGATACAAAGATACTTTTGGCAAGCGATTTTGTGAAAAATCCGCCCGAGGAAAAAGCTCCCGAGAAAAAAGGCGGGCTGTCGAAGGAGCCTGTTTGGGGCGACATTTACATAAAGGCGAGCCGAAGCTTGCGGGAGCTTTGTGAGAGCGGAAGGCTTTCGATGAACGTTATCGAAAACGAGCTTAGAGAACGGCTGCTTGGCTCTGCAAGCGCTTTCGCGAGGATTGTCGCAGACGAGCAGAAGGTGCCGAAAACGCTTGTTCCGAAAATTGCCGAGCTGAAAAACGCCGCCGAAAACTTTGACGAATATTTCGCTTACGGCGAGGACGTCGGCGTGAGGGTGATGTTTTTTATGCTGTATCAGATGCTGTCCTACGCGGACAGAATTGCCGAAAATCCCGAAACAAAGGAGCGGCTGAACGACTTTTTCAGGCGGTTCGGCCCGGCGGGAATTACTTTGTCTATGCTTGACGTGAGGGGCTGAAACCTTGCGTGAATTTATAAAGAAACGGAGAATTTTATGAAAAACGAAATTGTGTTGGTGTTGGACTTCGGAGGGCAGTATAATCAGCTTATCGCACGCAGAGTGCGCGAGCATAAGATTTACTGCGAGGTCAAATCCTACAAAACGCCTATCGAGGAAATCAAGGCGATGAACCCGTCGGGAATTATCTTCACGGGCGGCCCGAACAGCGTTTATCTCGACACCTCCCCGAGAATGAGCAAGGAAATTCTGGAGCTTGGAGTGCCTGTTTTGGGAATTTGCTACGGCGCGCAGTTTATGGTTTACGCGCTTGGCGGTACAATCGAGCCCGCGAATGACGCTTCGCTGTCCGAATACGGAAGAACCGAGTGTGAGATGGATACATCTTCGCCGTTGTTTGACGGACTTGATGAAAAATCTATTGTTTGGATGAGCCACAACGACTACATATCGCGCGTTCCCGATGGATTCAAGTCTATCGGTCATAGCGTGAAATGTCCGTTCGGCGCGATGGCTGACGAGGAGAGAAAGCTCTATGGAGTGCAGTTTCACCCCGAGGTAAACCACACCGTTCAGGGCTTCGATATGCTGGGCAACTTCTTGTACAAAATCTGCGGCTGTAAGGGCGACTGGACGATGGAAAACTACGCCGAAATCGCCGTTCGTGATATTCGCGAAAAGGTCGGCAGCGGTAAGGCTCTGCTTGCGCTTTCGGGCGGTGTGGACAGCTCGGTTGCGTGCAAGCTGATGGCAAAGGCTATCGGAAATCAGCTCACCTGTATCTTCGTTGACCACGGTCTGATGCGTAAAAACGAAGGCGACGAGGTTGAGGCTGCGTTCAAGGACAGCGGCGTGAATTTCGTTCGCGTAAACGCGGGAGAACGCTTCCTCTCAAAGCTTGCGGGTGTGTCCGAACCCGAGAAAAAGCGCAAGATTATCGGCGAGGAATTTATCCGCGTTTTCGAGGAAGAAGCGAAGAAAATCGGCAAGGTTGACTATCTCGTTCAGGGCACGATTTATCCCGATGTTATCGAAAGCGGTACAGGTGACGCTGCCGTTATCAAGTCGCATCACAATGTCGGCGGCTTGCCCGATTACGTTGACTTCAAGGAGATAATCGAGCCGCTGCGTATGCTGTTCAAGGACGAAGTGCGCGCGCTTGGAACAACGCTTGGTCTTGACGAAAAGCTTGTTTGGAGGCAGCCGTTCCCCGGACCGGGACTTGCCATTAGAATTATCGGCGATATCACGCCCGAGAAGGTTGAGATTTTGCAGGACGCAGACGCTATTTTCCGCGAAGAAATCGCAAATGCCGGTCTTGACCGCAGCATAAATCAGTATTTTGCAGTCCTCACGAATATGCGCTCGGTCGGCGTTATGGGCGACGGCAGAACCTATGACTACACCCTCGCGCTCCGCGGCGTCTCCACCAGCGACTTT
>CAMEQX010000307.1 GCA_945933905.1 uncultured Clostridia bacterium | reverse complement strand
CGCCATGTAGCCGCTGTCCTCGAGCAGCGACAGGAAAAAGAACAGCGTGACGATTACGGGCAAAAAGCTCAGCACGCTTCCGATACCCGCGAGAACGCCGTCAATCAGCAGCGAGTGCAGAACCTCGTTTACATTCAGCGCGGAAAGCCCTTTGTCAGCCGCTTCTGTGAGCCAATCGATACCGCTTTCAAGCAGGTCTTGGAAGAATTTTCCGATAACGTTGAACGTGAGGAAAAACACTGCCGCCATAATCAGCACAAACATCGGGATTGCCGTGAATTTACCCGTGAGGATTTTGTCGATTTTCTTGCTGCGCTCGTGCTCGCGGCTTTCGCGGGGCTTTACTATGGTTTCGCGGACAAGCTTGTTGATGAACCTAAACCGCATATCCGCGATTGCCGCGCTTCTGTCAAGACCGCGCTCCGTTTCCATTTGGCAGACGATATGCTCGAGCATTTCTTTCTCGTTTTGTGTAAGATTTAGTGCCTCTTCAATCAGCTTGTCGCCTTCAACAAGCTTGCTTGCGGCGAAACGCAGCGGGATACCCGCAGCCTTTGCGTGGTCCTCGATAAGCTCCATAATGCCGTGCAGACAGCGGTGAACAGCGCCGCCGCAGTCGCTTTTATCGCAGAAATCAATCCTTCCCGGGCGTTCCTGATAATAAGCGACGTGAATTGCGTGGTCAACAAGCTCGTCGATACCTTCGTTTTTCGCCGCAGAAATGGGAACAACGGGAATTCCGAGCATATCCTCAAGCTCGTTTATATGTACCGAGCCGCCGTTGTCGCGCATTTCGTCCATCATATTCAGCGCAAGCACAATCGGCACGTCAAGCTCCATCAGCTGCATTGTGAGGTAGAGATTTCGCTCGATATTTGTCGCGTCAACAATGTTGATGATGCCCTTTGGCTTTTGGTTTATGATGAACTCGCGCGTGACGATTTCCTCGCTTGTATAGGGCGACATCGAGTAAATCCCCGGCAAATCGGTGACGAGGGTTTCGGGGTGATTTTTAATCGAGCCGTCCTTTCTGTCAACGGTGACGCCGGGGAAATTTCCGACGTGCTGATTTGAGCCGGTGAGCTGGTTGAACAGCGTGGTTTTGCCGCAGTTTTGGTTGCCCGCGAGAGCGAAGGTGAGCTGCGTTCCCTTGGGAAGCGGGTGTTCATCGGCTTTGACGTGGAATTTACCGCCCTCGCCAAGACCGGGGTGAGCCTTTTTGCGCTTGGCTTCATTTGAGAGAATGGGCGCTTTTTTCGTTTGCTCGGCGGGCTCAACGAGAATTTTCTCCGCGTCCGCAAGCCGCAGGGTAAGCTCATATCCCTGCACGCAAAGCTCCATAGGGTCGCCCATCGGCGCGTATTTCACAACGGTGATTTCCGCGCCCGGAATAACGCCCATATCAAGAAAATGCTGCCGCAGAGAGCCTTCTCCGCCCGTTTCTTTTATATCGGCAGTTTTGCCGCTTTCGAGGTCTCTTAATGTCATTTTTATCTCCGAATTCTCCACGAAAATGAGTTTGTTTCAACTAACTAAATTATACACCATTCAGCACAATTTGTCAAGACTAACTCGCTAAAATTTTTTTGTTATTTTCCCCAAAAACAATCACAAATCCAGCTCGGAATTTATCGAATTACAAGCTTTTTTCAGCGCTTCATAAGCAAAACCGCGCTCGTTTTCCCGCTTGACGTAGGTCATTATCGTAAATCCGCCGTTCCAGCAGAAAACCGCGCAAAAATCCTCGTTTGCAATCTCGTATTCAAAAAATTCGTCAACAATCCGCAGACTTGCGCCAGAAAGCTCTGCGGCGGCTTTGGCAAAGGGAAAAACAGGGTCAAAGCTCTCGCGAGGGCAAAGCCAAGTGTCAAAGGTTATTTCAAAAACGCCCAAATTTTCCGCACCGATAGTGTACAAAGCGTTTCCCCCCATTTTGTGAATTTGCATAACGGTTATATTATAATTGTATAACGATTGTCGGGTTTTGTCAAGCTGTTTTTTCGTAGTATGCCGCGTGTTTTGGCAAAATTTGAATTTTTTCGCAAAATCCCGAAATTCTCTTGACAATGACCTGAAAAAATTATATAATATAAAAGAATGAGATAACGCGGGAAAACCGCTGTAAATAAATGTAAAAGGAAAGGATTGCTATGAGAAAGTTTGACACGAAAATTCAATATCTGAAATATAAGGTGCTGCGCGAGGTTGCTCGTCAGGCTTGGGCGGACACGCTTTTCAACAATTTGTTGAATATTCCCGCGATAATTGTTCCGGGAAACACCCCCACAATGCGCTGCTGCGTTTACAAGGAAAGAGCGATTTTGGCGGAGCCCGTAAAGCTGGCAATCGGCGGAAATCCGCTTAACCCGAACGTAATCGAGGTAATCGAGGTTGCTTGCGACGAGTGTCCCGTCGGCGGATTTGAAGTCACAAACGCTTGCCGCGGCTGCTTGGCGCATCGCTGCGAGGACGTATGCAAATTCGGCGCGATTTCCTTCGACCACAACCACGTTGCCCACATCGACAAAACCAAGTGCAAGGAGTGCGGCTCGTGTGCGAAGGTTTGCCCTTACACCGCGATTGTAAGCCGCACGAGACCGTGTCAGAACGCCTGCAAGGTCAAGGCGATTTCGATGAACGAGAACAAGGCTGCGGTTATCGACAACTCAAAGTGCATTTCCTGCGGCGCGTGCGTTTATCAGTGCCCGTTCGGCGCGATTATGGAGAAGTCGTTTA
>CAMEQX010000306.1 GCA_945933905.1 uncultured Clostridia bacterium | reverse complement strand
CGGACGCTTCGGTTGTGTTCAACGCGCTTTGCGAGGAAGCGACGGTTGAGAGCACAAATCGGCTGCTGGTTGCTCCGAAGGGGCTCAAGAGCAAGCTTGTTGAGTTCATCGACAACGAAATCACCTACGGCAAGGACGGCTACATCGGCATAAAAATCAATTCCCTCACCGACCGCGACTTGATTGAAAAGCTTGCAGAGGCTTCTCGCGCGGGAGTTAAGGTGGAGCTGGTTATCCGAGGAATTTGCTGTCTGATACCGGGAGTTGCGGGTCAAACCGAGAATATCCGCGTGGTGTCGATTGTCGGGCGTTTCCTCGAGCACAGCAGAATTTACATCTTCGGCAAGGAAAACCGCCGCCGCGTTTATATCTCGAGCGCGGACTTTATGACGCGAAACACCGAGCGCCGCGTTGAAGTTGCTGCGCCGATACTCGCGAAACCGCTTGCAGACAGGGTTTGCGATATGTTTAACATCTGTATGAGCGACAACGTGAAGGCGCGCGAGCTCAAGTCAAACGGACTGTACGAGCGCGTTTCACACGAAGGCAAGGAGCCGCTGAACTCGCAACTCTATTTCTATGAACAGGCTTATGAACAAGCGAGAATTGACGACGAGGCAGTTGCCCTTCTCGAAACTCCTGTTAAGGTGAAAATAAAACGTGTCAGATAAACAAAAGCGCGGGTGAAAATCCGCGCTTGATTTATGTGTAATCAGACAGGAGTTGACCGCAGGCGGCATTTAATTCCGTACCGAACTCTTTGCGTTTAGTCGCGACAATGCCGTTTTCCTTCAGCGCTGCGCAAAACTCCGAGATTTTTTCAGGTGAACTTTTCGAAAAACCGCAGTCCGTGGAGTTGTACGGGATTAGATTGACGTAAAAATCTCGCCCGCCGATAACAGAAGCGAGTTCCTCTGCGTGATTTTTCCCGTCGTTCAATCCTTCAAGCATTATATATTCGAGCGTCACGCGCTTTCGGGTTTTCTTCGTGTAATACTCCGCGGCGCTCAGCACTTCGCTTATCGGGTACTTCTTGTTTATCGGCATCAGCTCGCTTCTGAGCGCGTCATTCGGCGCGTGAAGGCTGATTGCAAGGCTTGTCGGGCGCGAGCTGTCCGCGAAACGGTAAATCTCGGAAACAATCCCGCAGGTAGAAACCGTAACGTGCCTTTTCCCGACAGCAAGCCCCTTGTCCTCGGTCACGATTTCGCAAAAATCACGCGTCGCCTCAAAGTTATCAAAAGGCTCGCCTATTCCCATAACCGAGACGCCGTAGATTTTGCAAGAAAACTCGCGCTCTATCGCAAGGACTTGCCCGACTATTTCACCCGCAGTAAGATTTCTGCGCTTTTTTATCTGCCCGCTTCGGCAGAATTTGCAGCCCATATTGCAGCCAACCTGAGTTGAAACGCAAACGCAAGCCCCAAATCTCTGCCGCATCAGCACGGTTTCGCACAAATTGCCGTCAGCAAGCTCCAAAAGTAATTTCGCGGCGCTTTCGTTTTGTAGCTTACGAACAACCTTCGGTTCAACGAAATCAAACGCCGAAAGCTTCTCGACAACTCGTTCACTAAACCCGAATTCTCTAAAATCACGCACGCCGCGCTTGTATATTCCATCAAACAAAATCCCCGATTTTGCTGGATTTTCGTTGTTATCCCGCAAATAATTTCCGAGATTTTCCATTGTCATATCAAATATATTCACACATTCACCGCCTTTTTTCACCTATATTGTAACATATTTTTTCAAAAAAGTCAAGAAAATTTGAAAAAAGTGCTTGACAAGTCGCGTTTGTTGTGGTATAATACTATTGTTGTTGAAACAGAGAAATCTGGGTGTGGCGCAGATTGGTAGCGCGCTACCTTGGGGTGGTAGAGGCCGCAGGTTCAAATCCTGTCACTCAGACCAGCGTGCCGCTGGACCCTTTTCGTACAGGGTTCAGCGGTCTTTTGCGTTTCTGCTCGGAAACGTGGAAATCTTTTTAGTCACGATATCACATTAGAGGACGGTTCTTTGGGACCGTCCTCTTCTTCGTTCGATAATGTCGCTTTGCAATCACCCAAAAGACGCCTTCTTTTATACAATAATCAACCCGCTGTCCTTATCGCAGCGGGCTTTTCTTTTACTCTCCGAGAACGTCCAAAATCGCCTTTTCGCAGCGGTCAATCGCTTCGTCAATCTCCCCTTCGGTTATTGTAAGCGGCGGGTTGAAATACAGAACATCACCGAGCGGCCGCAGCAAAAGCCCGTGCTCCAGCGCCTTTTTGTAGATTTGATAACCTGTCCTGTCTGCGCTCGGGAAGCTTTCCTTTGTGCGCGGATTTTTCACCAGCTCAATCGCGTTTATCAAGCCGAT
The DNA here is from genome assembly GCA_945933905.1 of uncultured Clostridia bacterium. Classification (GTDB taxonomy): domain Bacteria; phylum Bacillota; class Clostridia; order Oscillospirales; family Ruminococcaceae; genus CAG-115. Next base: position 381 of record CAMEQX010000306.1, on the reverse strand, counting down.
GTTCCTGATTTCACCCGTGTGCTTGAACCCGCCGAGCCGTTCGTTGAGCCGATTGTTGAGGTAAACAGCACGCTTTTGCGCTTTCTCCAAAATGTTCTCCTCGCGGAAAATCCTCTGCACCGCCAAAGCGCACGCGCAGCCGAGCGGGTTGCCCGAATAAGTGTGCGAGTGCATAAAAGCCTTCCCCTCGGAGTAGTCCGCGTAAAATGCGTCATAAATCGCCTGAGTTGTCACGGTAATCGCCATCGGCATATACCCGCCCGTGAGCCCCTTTGAAATGCACATTATATCGGGACTTACTCCCGCGTGGTCAAACGCAAACATCTTCCCCGTGCGCCCAAAGCCCGTGGCAATTTCATCGGCAATCAACAGCACATCATA
>CAMEQX010000305.1 GCA_945933905.1 uncultured Clostridia bacterium | reverse complement strand
TAAACCAGCACAAACAGCATTCCGAAGATGATGAACTCCATAAACACCGTGACATAAACCGAAACATCGCGCGAGAACACGGCTTCTTCGGCGGGCATAAAAGCGATTATGTAATAGCCCTCGGTTGTGGTGTACATCATAAAATACTGCTTGCCGCCGATTTCGCATTCAGCGCGCTGTCCCTCGAAAATGCTCGCTCTGTCGAACTTGCTCCCCGAGAAATCGCGCGGGGCTGTCGAGTTATCCGAGCGGCTGCTCACGATTTTCCGCTCCTCGTCGGCGATAATAATAAATCCGTTCTCGCCGATATGACGGTTTCGGGTTGCCCCGAGAACCTGCTCGTCAATATCCTTTTGGAAGCGCTCTGCGTCATAAGCCACCTGCACAAAGCCGCCGTTTTCCAGCGCCACGCCCGCGTATTTCCGCCAGATATCAGGATTTGACGCGGTGGGCTGATAGCTTTGAACATACTCGGTTGTTTTCCCGTCAAGAATAACGAGAAACTCCGCGGACTGATTTCCGCCGTTCATATTATAATTCAGGAAAGCATCGTAGGTTGACGTGACGATAATTCCGCGCTTATCCACAATATTTATCTCGGCGACATCATAAATCTCGCTCAGCTCAATCAGCTTTTGCTTGTCAACATTCTCGGACTCGTTGATTTCCTCGGCAACCTTTCTCGTTATCGAAAGCAGATTTTTGTCCGAAGCGTCCGAGATATCCTGCTTTACGTCCTCGATGTTCAAGCGAATAAGGTTTTCCGCGTCACTCTTGGAAAGCTGCGTCTGAAGTACCCACGAGAAAACGGTTGTACACAAAAATCCGATTACAAGGCACACCAAAAGCCAGTGCTGAAAGGTTTGCGCGATTTGTTTGAGCTCGTGGCGCTGCTTGGCTCTACGGCTCCCGACAAGCGAAATCAACAGCACCGAAATCATCACGGCAAGGCTGTTGAGCGAAATCATCGGGATTGAACACATCTGAACGAACGAAAATGCGTGATGAACGTCCGACATATTTGTCAGGAATATCATCAACATATGAACAACCTCGGTTATCATAGCGATAGCAAGCCCGAAATACCACGTCGGCTTTTTGTTGTCGAACATATATTTTCGGCAAGCCGCCGCGAAAAGTCCCGCAAGAATTGTCGCTATGGTGCAGGCAAGCCTTGTGTATTCTCCGCCGCCCCACAATGTCGAAAACCACCGCTCAACGCCGCCGATTACGCCCGAGATAATACCCGCTGGCGCGCCGAAAATCAGTCCCGCGCAAATGGGCGCACTGTCGCGGACGTTTACGATAGCGCCGCTGATATCAACGCCGAATTCCGTTGCACAAACCGCAAGCATTCCGAAAATCACCCCGAGCACAATCTGCTTGGGGATATTTTTCATCTTCCCGAACGCCGTGTTTTTATCGATTATGTATATAATCACGCTAACCGCAACAGGAAGCAGCCCGACAGAAATCAGCTTTAAAAAAGTCGTCATATCCGTTCTCTCCATAAAAAGTATCAGAAATCGTATAATTTTTCATTTAATTATACCACAAATCAACGCATTTTGTCAAGCAAATCGCTTGTATCATTTTGGAATTTCGCGAAAATGTGCAGATTTTTGCAGTTCAAAAAGCATTATAATGTTCATACAGCAAAACAGCGCTGAATTATTGAAAGGAGGAATTTTATGGACAGCGCAATCATAGTTGCGATTATTTCGGGACTTTTCACGCTTGTCGGCAGCTTCGGCGGTATTATCGCTTCATCGCGGCTCACGACCTACCGCCTTCAGCAGCTCGAGGAGAAAGTCAACAAGCACAACAGGGTTATCGAGCGCGTTTATGCTCTCGAGCGGCATAACGAGGTTCAGGACGAGAAAATCAAGGTTTTGGAAAGAGAGGTTGAACATTATGAAAATTGACTGGAAACGCAAGCTGACAAGCCGAAAATTGTGGATTTCACTCGCGGGATTTGTCGCGGGTTTAATCGTGATTTTCGGCGGAACTCAGGAAACTGCCGATAAAATCACCGGAGCGATTATGTCGGGTGCGGCGGTTGTCGGGTATGTTCTGGGCGAGGGGCTTGCCGATAGTGGAAATAGGGGAGGCGGTTCCGATGAGTAATTCACCGCTTATCAGCTACACGAAAATTTCCCCGCACCGCGACAGCCCGCGCAACCACAAAATCGACACGATAACGATACATTGTGTTGTCGGGCAGTGCAACGTCGAGCCGCTCGGGGAGCTGTTTCAGACGAAGGCAGCGAGTTCAAATTACGGTATCGGCAAGGACGGGAGTATCGCGATGTACGTCGAGGAGAAAGACCGCTCGTATTGCAGTTCAAGCGCCGCAAACGACAACCGCGCAATTACGATTGAGTGCGCAAGCGACACGAAAGAGCCGTTTGCCGTGAACGAAAAGGTGTATGCCGCGCTGATTGATTTGCTCACGGATATTTGCAAGCGAAACGATATTCCGAAGCTCTTGTGGAAAGCGGACAAGTCGCTCATCGGACAGGTTGACAAGCAGAATATGACCGTCCACAGATGGTTTCACTCGGGAAAATCTTGTCCCGGAACGTACTTATACGAGCGTATGGGACAGATTGCCGAGGACGTCAACAAGCGACTCGGGAACAAGCTCTACCGCGTGCAAATCGGCGCGTTTTCGGTTAAAGAAAATGCCGAGAATTATCTCGAAAAAGCGAAGAAAGCCGGCTTTGACGGGTTTATCGTTGAA
>CAMEQX010000304.1 GCA_945933905.1 uncultured Clostridia bacterium | reverse complement strand
CTATCAACAATGAGATTAAAGAGTTTGATTTGAGAAAGTATGTGGACATTCACGCAGACGAAAACAAAGAACAAAATTTTTTGAAGCAAATTGCAGAAATTTAAAATTGTTTTAATTTATGTATTGCATATTGCACCATATAGTGTATAACAGAATTAAGAGCTACTATAATATAAAGGAGAAAAAATATGGAAAAAATTCCAATATGGGAAAAATCAAATTTGACGCTAGAGGAAGCCGCAGCCTATTTTAATATAGGGATTAACAAGCTAAGAGATTTAACGAATGATGAAAATTGCGCTTTTGTACTGTGGTGTGGCAGTAAAAGATTGATAAAGCGCAGAAAACTTGATGAATACCTCGAAAAAACATTTTCGATTTGATGGTTAAGTATTGACAAATTGAGCACGTTTGAGGTATAATATATCTTGGACGTGTTCTCTTTTGCCCGAAAGGAGTTACTTATGGCGATTGAGAAACGCAAAGATAATAAAAATAGAGTTCTGAAAGAGGGTGAATATCAGCGGCAGAACGGTACATACGAGTACAAATGGCGAGATAAAAGCGGAAAACGTCATTCAATTTATGCACAGACGATTGATGAGCTTAGAAACAAAGAACTTGATATCCATAGGGATATTTTAAACGGCACTCAAACCCAAACATCCAACTTGACGATTAACGATATGTATAATCGGTGGGTACAACTTAAACGTGGACTGAAAGACAACACTTTCACGAACTACAAATATATGTACACACAATTTGTTGAGCCTAGTTTTGGGAATTTCAAGCTCAAAGACTTAAAGCGTTCTGATATTAGGGCGTTCTACAATACTTTATATGATGAACGCAATCTGAAAACGCTTACAATCGACAATATCCACACGGTTTTACATCAGGTTCTTCAACTGGCGGTTGATGATGAATATCTGCGGTATAATCCATCGGACAACGCTTTACAAGAATTAAAAAAGGCTCATAATAATGATGTGGAAAAAAGGCACGCGTTGACTTTACCACAACAAGAGTTGTTTGAGGGATTTCTGTGCAAACAAGGGAAATACCACAACTGGTACCCTGTTTTTATCACAATGTTGTGGACGGGTATGCGTGTAGGTGAAGTTACAGGCTTGCGTTGGTGTGATGTGGATTTTGATAATAACACTATCAGCGTAAATCACACGTTGGTGTACTATTCTCGCGGAGATAAGCCAAACGGGACACCTTTTGCGATAAACACACCAAAAACAAAGGCGGGTACGCGTATAATACCAATGTTGCCCAAAGTCAAAGAGGCATTGTTAATGGAACGCGAGTATCAAGAAGAATGCGGTATCAAATGCAAAGCTATCGTTGACGGCTACACCGACTTCATCTTTATCAATCGTTTTGGTGGTACGCAACATCAAGGTACTCTCAATAAAGCACTGCGGAGAATAATTCGCGACTGCAATTTTGAGGTATTGGAAAAACAAGGAAATGAAGCGGTTACACTCCCGCCATACAGCTGCCACACGTTGCGACACACATTTTGCACGCGATTGTGTGAAGCAGATGTTAATCCCAAAGCAATTCAAGATGTTATGGGGCATGCTGATATAAGAACCACGATGGATATTTACGCGGAAGTAACTGCTGACGTGAAACGCAAAAAGATGGATGGTTTTGTAGATTATATGGATGCAGTTACGACCAACATACGACAGTTTTACGACCAGATATAAATATTTATGTCGGGTTATAAATTTTATAAGGCTTTCAATTTGTTATTAGAAAGGGTTTTGTAGGGTTACAACGAGATATAAAAATCTCGGTTGGATTTCCCGACGATGAGGATTCACTGATTTATGGCAAAAAGTCAACAGGAAGAAGAAAGACTCCGCAAGGAAAAGCTGGAGCTTTTGAAGATGAAACAGGGCATTATCGAGGAGAGCGAAATTATCCCCGAAAACGCCCCCGCGCTGCACGAGAAGCCGCACGGCTGGAAGAAAATCTCGAATTTCTTCTATCAGAACAAGTGGTTTCTTATACCCGCGTTTTTTGCGGCGGCGCTGCTGGTTTTTCTCACGGTTCAGTTTTTCACGCGCGAAAAAGCCGATATTGAGATAATAGTTGCGGTGACTGTCGATAAATCCGAGCTGCTCGGGAAAATCGACGTTATCGAGGAAACGCTTGAGATGTATTGCCCTGATTTTGACGGAAACGGCAAGGTTCACGTCAGCGTTGAAACCATAGATTTGTCGATGGGCGAAACGATGACGCAGTATGCTGATATCGAGCGGCAAAAATTCTCCACGGAAATGAGAATGCTTGACAGACCGCTTGCCGTCTGCGACAAGGGCTACATCAGCGATTTTATCCCGTCCTGTGACGAGGGCTATGGCTATGAGCTTTATTCGAGCCTCTCGGGGATTTTCTCCGATGACATTCTTTTCGGCGAAAAGAGCGTTGTCTGCTCGAAAACCGACGTTGAGTTCACCGAAGGCGCGCTTTTCTGCGTTCGGGCACTCCCCGCGAATTCAAAGGGCGAGGACAAAGGTGTAATCGAGCGCCGCGAAAGAGCCTTGATTGTTTTGAAAAACATTGTCGATGGAAATATCGTAAATCCGAAATAACCGAAACCCCGCTTGACGAAAGAGCGGGGTTTTGCTTGCTTGAAGGAGCTTTGTGGGGGGCGGGGCAGGCGATTTTTCGGGCATCGAGCCCGAAAAATCGCGCGGGTGCAGTCACGCCCCGCTGAAAGAAAA
>CAMEQX010000303.1 GCA_945933905.1 uncultured Clostridia bacterium | reverse complement strand
CGAGCTTAACGAGGGCAACAGCGCGGTGGTTTCGCACATTTTTGTGAAGATTGCTGAAATCGCGAAAAACGAGGGTCTTACGAACGGCTACCGCGTTGTTTCAAATATCGGCGAGGACGGCGGACAGACTGTGCGTCACCTGCACTTCCACATTCTCGGCGGCGAAAAGCTCTCCGAGAAGATGTCCTGATATGCCTAAGATAACCGAAGCCGAGCTGAAAAAGGAGCTTGGCGGGGAGCTTTCGCGGGTGTATTTTCGGTGCTGTGGGGAGGACTTTCTTGTGAGAACCTACGCCGAGAAAATCACGGCGGCGGCGGTCGGCGAGGAACGCGATATGAATTTCGTGAAATACACCGAAGCGCCCTCTGCGGACGAGCTTTCGGACTATCTCGACAGTATGCCGTTTCTCGCGGATTTTAAGTGCGTGCTGGTCGAGGATTTGGACTTTGACGCGATGCCCATAGCCGAGCAAAACGCTTATCTGAAGCTGCTCGAGAACATTCCCGACACGTCCGTTTTGATTATCGCGCAGCTTCACCTTGACCCTATGCTTTTTGACGCGAAAAAGGGCAAGGCGAAGCCGAAAAAGCTGCTTGAAGCGGCGGCGAAAAACGGCTCGGCGTGCGAGTTCAAGTATCTTCCCGCGGCAAAGGTGAGCGGGCTTGCGATAAGGCGATTTGAGCGCGCGGGCTGTTCGATTTCGGAGGAAAACGCGTTTTTTCTCGCGGAGGAATGCGGCTTCTCGCTGACGGCGCTGGGCTGTGAAATCGACAAGCTCACCGCTTATGCTCAAAGCCGAGAAATCACCCGCGAGGACATCGAAACTCTTGTTCCCAAGCGGGTTGACGCGGGGATTTACACGCTCTCGGACGCGATTTTTGCCGGTGAAATCAACCGCGCCTATGAAATCCTTGACGAGCTGATTATTCAAGGCTACGAGCCGCATTCGGTTTTTACGGTGCTTTCGGGGTACATCACGGATTTGTACCGAGCGCGGCTTGCGGTGAACGCAGGCAAAAACTACACTCAGGCGGCTGCTGCGTTCAATTACCCGCCGAACCGCTCCTTTATAATGAGAAACGCGTTCGGGAAAGCCTCGAAGCTGCCGCTGAGGTATCTGGCGGACTGCGTTTTTGTGATGTACGGCACGAACAAGCTGCTGAATTCTTCGAAAGCGGACGGCAGACTGCTGATTGAAAAGGCGATTGCGGAGATTTCGCGGCTGCAAAAATAACATTATGAGTAAAATCAAGATAAAACAGGCAATAATAGTTGAAGGCAAGTACGATAAAATTCGTTTGTCCTCGCTGGTTGACGCGGTGATTGTGACGGTCGGGGGATTTTCCGTGTTCAAGGACCGCGAAACCGCCGATTTAATCCGCGCGCTTGCCGAGAAAAACGGCATCATTATCCGCAAGAAAATCCGTGAAATCACGCGCGGCTGCTCGGTCATCAACGTCTATACTCCCGATGTTGTCGGCAAGGAAAAGCGCAAGCGCGAGCCGTCAAAGGAAGGGCTGCTCGGCGTTGAGGGAATGAGCGCGGAGATTTTGCTTTCGGCATTCGAGAAAGCGGGCGTTTTCGCCGAAACGGTTCCCGAGGACACAAATCCCGTGACAAAAGCGGATTTGCTGGAGCTTGGGCTTTGCGGCGGCGAAAATTCCTCGGAAAAGCGCAAAAAACTTCAGCGCGCGCTTGGGCTTCCCGAAAAGCTGTCGGCGAATATGTTTTTGGAAGTCGTGAATTCAATGTACAAAAAGGACGAGTTTTTCCGAAAAATCGAAGAACTCGGCTGTTAAGGAAAGGGAAATTTGGGTGGTTTTTTCAAGTTTGACGTTTCTGTTCTTCTTCTTTTTACCGGCAACGCTGCTTATTTACTATCTCGTGCCGAAAAACGCGAAGAATATTGTAATTCTCCTGAGCGGATTGATTTTCTATGCGTGGGGCGAGCCGATTTACGTTCTGGCGATGATTTTGTCGACGTTCATCGACTTCACCGCGGGCAGAATTATCGCGAAATATGATGACAGACCGAAAATCCGCAAAGCATGCCTGATTGTATCGCTGGTGATGAATTTGGGGCTGCTTGCGACGTTCAAGTATCTCGGCTTCATCATCGAGTCGTTCAACGGCTGGTTTGGCTGGACGATACCGAACCCGAACCTGCCGCTCCCGATAGGAATAAGCTTCTTCACGTTCCAGTCGATGAGCTACACGATTGACCTGTACCGCCGCAATATCAAGGTGCAGAAAAGCGCGGTGAATTTTATGGCGTTCGTTACGCTTTTCCCGCAGATTGTCGCGGGACCTATCGTGCGCTATGAGGACGTTCAGCACGAAATCGACAACCGCACAATCACCGAAAGAATGCTCGCGGACGGAATTTCCCGCTTTATCACGGGAATGGGCAAAAAAGTGCTGATTGCCAACAACATCGGCGCGCTTTGGACGCAAATCAAGGCGATGGAGTATTCGTCGCTGTCGGCGGGCACGGCTTGGCTCGGTATCCTCGCGTTCACGTTCCAAATTTATTTTGATTTCTCGGGCTATTCGGATATGGCGATAGGCTTGGGCAAGATGATGGGCTTCAACTTCCCCGAAAACTTCAACTATCCTTATCAATCAAAGAGCGTTTCGGAATTCTGGCGGCGCTGGCACATCACGCTCGGCGCGTGGTTCAGAAGTTACGTTTATATCCCGCTCGGCGGCAACCGCAAGGGAAAAGCCCGCACGATAATCAACCTCCTCATCGTTTGGACAATCACGG
>CAMEQX010000302.1 GCA_945933905.1 uncultured Clostridia bacterium | reverse complement strand
TCCGAAAAATAATGCTTTCAGGAGGAAAAAACTATGAATTACGGTTTTTTTGACGACAAAAACCGCGAATATGTCATCACGCGCCCCGACACGCCTGCTCCGTGGGCAAACTATCTCGGTTCACCCGAATACGGCGCGATTATCTCGGGCAACGCGGGCGGATATTCATTCGTAAAGAGCGGCGCAAAGGGCAGAATTCTGCGTTATCGCTTCAACAGCGTAAACTGCGACCAGCCCGGACGTTACATCTACATCAAGGACAACGACCTGAACGACTATTGGAGCGGCTCTTGGGCTCCCGTCTGCAAGCCGCTTTCCGAGTACAAAAGCGAGTGCCGCCACGGAACCGCTTATACAATCATTTCCTCCGAGTATAAAAATATCTCCTCCAAGACAACCTACTACGTTCCGCAGAACGCGGATTATGAGGTATGGGCTTGCGAAATCACCAACAACGACGAAAAGCCGAGAAATCTCTCGGTAACAGGCTTCTGCGAGTTTGTCAACGACAACTACTACGAGCAGGACCAAGTCAATCTCCAGTACACTCTTTTCATCAGCCATACTTATTTTAAAGGGAACTATCTTCTCCAGAAACAAAACGAGCTTGAAAATCCCCACATTGAGCGCTTCTTCGGACTTGCGGGCGCGGAGGTTTCGGCATATTGCGGCGACCGTGATGTTTTCGCGGGCTCTTACAGAGGCTATGCAAATCCTGTCGGCATTGAGGAGGGCTTGAAGAACAACCTCAACTACTGCGGAAACTCCTGCGGCGCTTTGCAGAGCGACTTCACGCTTCAGCCGAATGAAACCAAGAAGCTGATTTTTGTTCTCGGTCAGAAGAGCGGCGAGGAAGCGGAGAAGATTATCGCGAAATATCAGCAGGACGGCGCCGTTGAAAAGGAAATCGGCGAGCTGAAGAATTTCTGGCACTCCAAGCTCGACAATCTTCAGGTCAACACCCCCGACCCCGCGTTCAACAGTATGGTAAACGTGTGGAATGCGTACAACTGCTTTATCACGTTTATCTGGTCAAGAGCGGCTTCGCTTGTTTACTGCGGCTTGAGAAACGGCTTCGGCTACCGCGATACCGTTCAGGACATTCAGGGCATCATTCACCTTGCGCCCGAAATGGCGAAGGAGCAGATTAAGTTTATGCTCTCGGCGCAGGTTACAAACGGCGCGGGACTTCCGCTTGTAAAGTACACGCACAATGCCGGTCACGAGGACACGCCCGATGAAGAAAGCTATGTTCGTGAAACGGGACACCCGTCCTATCGTGCCGATGACGCGCTTTGGCTGTTCCCGACGGTTTACAAGTACATCGGCGAGAGCGGCGACGCTGCGTTTCTCGATGAAGAAATCTTCTTCGCGAACAACGGCGAAAAGGGCACGGTTTACGAGCATCTCAAGCGCGCGATTGAATTCTCGATGAACAACCTCGGCAACCACGGAATGCCCGCGGGACTTCACGCCGACTGGAACGACTGCCTGCGCCTCGGCAAGAAGGGCGAAAGTACGTTTGTTGCGTTTCAGCTTGTTTATGCAATCAAAATTCTTCGCGAATACGCGGTTTTGAAGAACGACAGCGAGTATGTGAAATATCTCGATGAAATCAACGATAAAATGGGCAAAATCCTTGACGAGTGCTGGGACGGCGACCGCTTTATCCGCGGATATCGCGAGAACGGCGATGTTATCGGAAAGCACACCGACCCCGAGGCTTCGATGTGGCTGAACCCGCAGAGCTGGGCGGTTATTTCGGGATTTGCTTCAAAAGAGCGCGCAGAGAAGGCTCTCGACTCGGTTGACCGCGAGCTGAACACACCGTATGGCGCGATGGTTATGTACCCGCCGTATGAAAATCACGCTTTTGAAGGTGCGCTGATGCACTGCTACAACAAGTGCGTAAAGGAAAATGCGGGCATTTTCTCGCAGCCGCAGGGCTGGCTTATTCTCGCTGAGGCAAAGCTGGGGCGCGGCGACAACGCTTACAAATACTGGAAGGAAGCGGCTCCCGCAGCTTACAACGACAACGCGGAAAAGCGCTGCCTTGAGCCTTACGTTTATGGGCAGTTTGTCGAGGGCAAGGACAGCCCGTTTGCAGGACGTGCGCACGTTCACTGGCTCACCGGCACGGCTTCTACGGTTATGGTAGGCACGGTTGAGGGCATTCTCGGTCTTGTTCCCGACGTGAGCGGACTTACCGTTGACCCGTCAATCCCGAGCGACTGGAAGGAGTTCTCGATAAAAAAGACCTTCCGCGGAAAAGCGCTCAATATTGCTGTCAAGAACCCGAACGGCTCTCAGCACGGCGTCAAGGCAATCACGGTTAACGGCGAGAAAATTGACGGAAATCACATTCCCGCCGATATCCTTAAAGCCGAGAACGAGATTGTTGTTGAAATGTAAAGGAAGAAAATGTCGGATTTATTTAAAACAGAGCGGCTTTCCGTTCGGAAATTTCTCCCGACCGACAGCGGCGATTTGGCGGAAATCCTCACGGATAAAGACGTGACATACTTCGAGCCCTACGAAACCTTCACCGAAGAAGCTTGCGTTAAAGAAGCGGAAAATTTCTCAAAAAGCGAGGAATTTTTCGCGGTAGCGCTCGGCGAAAAGGTTATCGGGAAAATCTACTTTTCAAGCCGCGGGCACGGGAGCTTCGAGCTCGGCTACACCTTCAACGGCAGCTTTCAGGGCAAGGGCTACGCCTTTGAAAGCGCGCGGGGATTTCTCGGATACGCGTTCAATGAACTCGGCGCGAGGAGAATTTTC
>CAMEQX010000301.1 GCA_945933905.1 uncultured Clostridia bacterium | reverse complement strand
GTCTGCCAATTCCAACACACCGGCGATTTTACCCTAATATTGTACCACATCTGCGCCGATTTGTCAAGGGGTTTCGCGAAATTTTCTCAAAAATAACGGTACTCCTTGTAAATTTCCCCCGAGAAATCCTTCCACAAGAACAAGCCGTTTTCATACGTCATATAGCCGTGCGGGCTGTTTTCCTTCGGGATTGACGTTGAGCCGGGATTCATATAGACAAAATTTTCGTGCTCCGTGCATTTCGGGACGTGCGTGTGACCGTTCAGGAGAATGTCGCCCTTATGAAGCGGCGGGAGCTTGCTCTCGTTGAAATTATGACCGTGCGCCATAAAAATCGCGCCCTTTTCAAGCGGCACAAACGCGTACTCCGCGAGCACAGGGAACTCCAGAACCATCTGGTCAACCTCCGCCTCGCAGTTTCCGCGAACGCACAAAATGTCGTTTTTGTACGCGTTCAGCAGCTCGATAACCCGCTTCGGTGCGTAATCGCGCGGCAAGTCATTTCGAGGACCGTGATACAGTAAATCCCCCAGCAACAACAGCCGCTCGGCGTTCTCCGAACGATACGCTTCAAGCATTTTCTCGCAAAAATACGCCGAGCCGTGTATGTCGGACGCAATCATTAGCTTCATCGGCTGTCCTCCTCGTCAAAGGTGTCCTCGGGAATTACCGGCAGCTCGCCCACCTCGCGCGACTCCATAAGCCGCTCCTCCGCAGCCTTTTCTTCAAGAGCCGAAATCTCCTCGTCAATCGCGTCAAAGCCGTCTTCCTCGTCATCAATATCGGGCATTTCGGGGAAATCGGGGATTGTTTCGGGTTCTTCGGTTTCCTCGGGAACCTGTTCTGCAAGCGCTTTCTTGCGTTTAACGTGCTTCACAATCAAGCTCAGCGCAATCATCACAAGCAAAAGTCCCGCGCCCGCTGCCGTCAAAATCAAGCCCGTTTTCATTCCCGCGGGGAAGAACGTCAGCTTTATCGTGTGTTCACCCGCAGGCACATTCAGGCACATCAACGCGCCGTTTACCGCGGAAGCAATCGTACACGGCTGCCCGTCAAGCTCGGCACTCCAGCCCTCTTCAACGGGAATTGTCGTGAAAAGAGCACGGCTTTCTTCGGTATTTACACGAATTTCCAGCGAAGAAGAACCTGTTTTTATTACCTCACAGCTCTGATTTCCAAGCGCCCCTGTGTACTCCGAAAGCGCTTCCCTGTCAAGAACGTAAAACTCCGCGTCGCCGAAAATCATCTCCGAGTCATTCGGGCGAAGCTCAAGCGTGAATTCATCGCCCTTTTCGTAATCACCGAGATAAACTATGCAGTGATTTTCATTTCTGAAGTAATTGCGCAGATAATCTCCGTTGAGATACATCTTGCACTCGCGCTCGTATCTCGTGGGAAGATAAACGTACGCCGCGCCCGATTTTTCCATCTTTACGCTGAACGAAACAAACGCCTCATCGCCGCTGATACGCTTTTTGTAGGTGTAATAGCCGTCCGTGGTCGAGCCGATGGTGATGTTTTTGTTGTCGAAAACAACATCGTTTATCGGCGAGTAAAGCTCAACGTCGTCGCCGTAATTTCTGCCGACAAGAATGGACGCCAAGCGCTGCTGGAACAAGAACGGCGAGGTAGCTTCAATGCGGCTTCCGATAATCTTTTCATCGGCGAGATACGCAATCGCAAGCGCGTCCGAGTTCTTGTAAACGCGCGCGTTAATCTGATTTGCCGCGGTGATTTCCTCGTCATACTGCGCCGTGCGCTCGTCCTTTGCGATAACGTATTTCACGCCGAAAAGGTCGTCCGTGAGCAAGGTTGCGCCGTCATAACGCGAATAGTGGTCGCGCGCGCCATAGCCCAAATCCGCAAGCAATTCGATAATTTTGGTGTTGTAGGTGCTGGTGGAGTGCGAGAAGCCGTAAAGTCCAACCGACATCGCGTCGTTTACCGTGCGGTGATAGGTCTTTTCCATTCGATAAAATCCGCCGTCCTGCGCCTTGACCTGATTGACGATAGCTCTCGTCTGCGGGATATCGAAAGCGTAGCTGTCGCGGTCGGAATAATACACATCGCCGTGGATTTTATAGATGTACATTGTCGAATTGAGCAAAAGCTCCGCGCAAACCGCTATGCAAAGCGTAATTTTCATCGAAGTGGCGTTGTGATATTTCCTGTAACCAAACGCAATCGCCGCGATAAGCGCGAGTACAATCAGCGGCACTACGATAACCAAAGTCGTGTTGAAATGCTCGCCGCCCGCGTAATAATCGCTGAACAAAAGCACTCCGAGCAGTATCAGAAACGCAGTTCCTATGTGCTTCGGGCGAACATTTTCGATTTTCTCGAACGCCTCCGCGCCGAAGATTATCAGCAGGAAAATTATGGTAAACGAGTAGCGATAAGGCATCCACACGGGAACCTGTCCGCCGTGCCAGAACATATCGACAGGCTTGATGTACATACAAAGCGTCATCACGCCGAGCAAAAAGCCACTTGCGATTTTCTGCCGCGCGGAGATTTTTCTGCACATAAAGTAAATCAGCACGAAAATCAGCGCAAGCGTGCCGCAATAAAGCATCGGCAAACCGTCGGGGCGCTCGGTGTCGTAGGTGCCGGGGAAGAGCTTGATGAAACTGTCGGCGATGTTGAAGTTCTCCACGAAGGAATAGTCCGGCGTGTGACCGAGCTTGCCGTTTTGAAGCGATTTGAACGCGGGAATTATCACAACGCAGGACATCAAAATCGCCGCGATTGACGAAGCCGTGTAAACTCCCACGGCTCTGAAATA
>CAMEQX010000300.1 GCA_945933905.1 uncultured Clostridia bacterium | reverse complement strand
TCGGACACTGATTTGAGCGAAAAGCTCCAGCACTATCAAAAGAAAATTGCTAAGGTCGAGGAGCTGATGAACTATGCCCGCGAACACGCTCAGCCTCAGGACCTTGAGGAAGCGCCGATGCCGTTTGAAACGTCTGAGGGCGCGCTTGAGAGCATTCGTCAGACAATCAAGCTTGATTCTCACAATGACCCTAACGCCGAATCGCTTTACACAAAGGCTTCGGGAATGAAACTGTTCCATGAATCCGAGATGGAGCGCACAAGAAAGCTTATCGAGGGAAGCAAGGTTCAGGCAAAACGCCAGTATGACAGCGATGTTGCCGCGCTCGAAAAGCGTAAAATTCAGCTCGAGGCAGACGAAAAGGCTTACATACAATCCGAGGATTTCAAGCAGTACCTCAAGCTGCTGTCGTTTGACAAGTCCGCGTTCAACAGTCAGGGTACGGTAAATCTCCTCGAAAAAGACTCAATCAGCATCGGTCAGCGCAGAGTTAAGCTCACCGTTCCTATGGAAGTCGAGCAGGATTTGTCCGCGCTCTCCAAGGGCGAATATAACTCCGCTGCCCGAACAATCGGCGCGCCGTTCGGTGTTTCCACGCAAAAAGGCAGCGTGCTTATGCTGGATTTTGACGAGAGAAACAACTCCTACCTTCTCGGCGGCGTTCAGCGTCTTTTGCTTAACTTCATCAAGTATTTCGGGCAAGACCTCACGGATGTGTTTTTCTGCGACCCGACAAATTGCAGCCCCGATGTTTTGGGCGTTTTGTCGGCAATGGCAAAGGGCATAAATCCGTTTATCATCGTTCCGCAGTCCATCGGCGACGCGCAGAGCAAGCTCTTGGAATTGCAGGAGCAGATTGAAAAAGAGCCCGTTTCGGATAAGGTTTCACGCCTTGTCGTTCTTCACGGCTTCCCCGAGAATTACGGCACGGAAATGACCGAGGCAACGCTTAAAATCAGCGAAATTGCCGAGAACAGCGGAGTTTTGCTCATTCTCACGCACAATAATTCCACGCCGCAGACCGAGGTTGAAAAAACCATTCGTCAAAACGCGGTTTCCATTCGCAGCAGAAACGGCGCTTTCTGGCTTGAGTCAACGCGCGAAAGCCTTTTCTGGTACTCCGCGCCGTCCGATATTCCCGACGAGGTTCGCAAGGTTTATGTTGAACAGCGCCGCCAGCAAGCTGCTCACGAAAATCAACCCGAGCCGCAAGAGAAAATCGAGGAAGTTCAGCCCGAGAATATCGCCGAAACCGTTGTTGGTTCCGAGGAGATTGTTCCTTCGCAGATTATTCCCGATATCGTTGAAGAAAAGCACGAAAACAACGCGGGCGTTGAAATCACGGATACCATCATCACGCAGCCCGAAATCACCGAGCCGATTAGTATGAAGCCCGATTTAAGCGCTGTGGAGCAGCCCGCTCAAACGGAGATTATCGCAGAAAATTTTGATATGACACAAGCAGCGGTAAGCGCAAAGCCCGAAGCACCCGCGGTTAACGCAAAGGCTAAGGGAAGCCGCGTTTTGTCCGAGATTGTTGTCGGGCGCGATATGGACAACAAGGAAATTTCGCTCGATATCAGCGGAAATTCAACCTATATCTGCGGAAAAAATAATGTCGGAAGGCTCTCTGTTATTCGCGAAATTGTAAATCAAACAATTTCCGCAAAGCACCCCGATGAAGCGGAATTCTGGCTTTTTGACAAAACAGACGAGCTTTTGAGCGTTGTCGGCGAAAACTGCCCGTTTGTAAAATACGCGGTTGCCGACGGAAATCCGCACGTTTCGGCTGATGTCGTTGAGGCGCTTTCCGATGCGCTTGAGACGCGCGCGGCAATGTTTAAGGAAAACGGCTGGAAGGAGTATTCCGAGGTTCCCGAGAATGTTTATCTGCCGAGAATTATCGCAATTATCGGCGATTTCCCCGCTTTCCTCAAATCGCTTGACAGCGCGCCGAAAATGTTCGGAAGAAGCTCGCGAGATGAGCTGGCAAAAATTCTCGCTTGCTGCGGAATTTACGGAATTAACCTCGTGCTTATCGGAGAAACCTTCTCCGAAAACGGCGCGAAGCCCGATGTTTTCAACAGCGCGCCCGTTCACTGCGCGGCGATTATGGCGGGAACAGAACAGAACGCCCAGCTGATGATTGACAGAATTAAGCTGTACGAAAATCAGCTTGACTCGCTTAAAAAGGTTCCCGCAAACTGCGCGTTTGTTTGTGTTCCCGAAAAATCCGAGGAGCTTTATCTCGCAAGAATTTCCTCGAGTGAAGCGCCCCGTAATGCTGAATTTACCGCGGTTGACGAGTACTCGGTGGACTACGGCTGCTATCTAAACAAGCACGTTTTCTTCGCTGACAGAACAGCAAGAATTGATTTCGCAGACCGCGAGAAATCGCGCGGCGAGCTGCTCGAAAAGCGCGCTGAAAACGAAATTCTGCTTTTCGTGGGCGAACCTTGCAGACTTTCGGACAATTCTCCCGTTGTTCTTCACGACGATTTCGGCGAGAATATCTTGGCGATTGCTCCCGCTTTGCAGAAAAAATACGCAGCAAGCGCTGTGTTCGCAGCAATTTTGTCGCTCAAGGCGCAGAAGGTTGACGTTGAAGTTATGGCGGCGCGCAGCAACCCCGTTTACAAGGAGCTTTCCGAGAACGGCGCGCTTGACGGTATCAGCGTGTTTGAGGGCGAGGACGGCGAAAAGCGTATCCGCGAGCTTGCTCAAAAGCTTGACGAGAAGAAATTCGTGATTGTGCTCGGCGGCGATATTCTGCTTGCGGCGATGG
>CAMEQX010000299.1 GCA_945933905.1 uncultured Clostridia bacterium | reverse complement strand
CCAGGCCTACAAGACCGCCGAGCTGGCCGCCGCGACGGGCGTCGTCACGAACGGCTTCACGGGGCGCCTCGCCTCCTCCGCCGCCGGCCTCGGCGAGGCGCCGCTCGTCGCGGTCCACGCGGCGGCGGGCGTCGTCGCCGTCAAAGCCGACCTCTCGGCGGGCGCGCGCTTCCCGTGCGGCGCCAACCGCTGGATCGGCCGCATGGCCCCGGAGGCGGTGACCTTCAGCGCGCCCGAGCCGCTTTCCGCTGACTGTAATTTCACCGCTGGCGGCTGTGATAAAGCCGCAGATACACTTCATCAGCACGGTTTTTCCGCTGCCTTTATGACCGATTATCCCGACAATTTCGGAGCGCTCGGCAGTCAGATTTACCGCGTTCAAAACCGTGTTGTTTCCCCACTTTTTTGTGACAATTTTCACCTCGATAACGCTCACGAAATTTCCTCCTTTGTGTCAAGAACAAACTTGATTTTTCTTGAACCGAATATGAAAAGTGTAACTATTTCTACCGCGAAAGATATGCACAAAACTGCAACAATCCACGAAATATCGGGATACGCGGAAACGCCGTTTTTGTCCGCGATAAGTATTGAACACCAGCTTATCGGCGAAAAGTAGTAGATTATCGAGCCGCCGCTCATATTCACAAACATATACACGAACACAATCGCGCCCGATATGAAAACACCCGCGCTGCGCTTTACGGCAAGGTTGAAAAACAGCACGACAAGCCCCAAAATCACGGCAACTGCAAACGCTGTCCCGAACGAATACAGAAACGCTTGGAGCGGCGAAAAATCCGACAAAACGCTCGGCGAAACGATGAAGAAAAGGTGAAAATCCTGCGCTGCGTTTGTCGCGGAAATCGTCCTTATAATCTTCCCCCAGCTTTCTGTGCTGAACCCCAAATTTGGCAATAAAACAACGCAAAAGCAAGCGAAAATAAACAAAAAATACACGAGCGAAACGATGATTACATAGAAAACTTGGCTGAAAATCCACGCCCTTTTTCCGCTTCTCGAAAGCAAAAAAATCTGCTGATTATCCTTGAACGGAAGGTCGGAAAATAAGATAAAAACGCCTAAAAAATATGATGAAGGTTTGGTTGAGCGAAGTGAAGAGAAACGTTGCTGCAAGACAGTTTACGGGGAGCGAAAAGTGCTTCGCCATATCCGACAGCGAGTGCGAAAATTCGTAAACCGCGGCAACTGCAAGTATAAACGGAATCCAAAAATTCACCGTCCCCAAATGCTTGTATAAATTGATTTTTGTAAGTCTTAACGCAGACAGCAAAGCTATTCCTCCTCACAAACTATTATTCATTTTCACGCGCAGAATTTTCGCTTCAACAAGCGGCAGAATTATCAAAAAAACCAAGCTGAAAATCATCGGATAAACCGCCGCAATCGGTGAAAAAAGGCTTCCGTCCTGCGTTCCGCCGAACTCAAGATACAGCTTAAATCCGTTCCAAAACAGCACAAACGGGTTCGCCAAGGCGGGCAGAATGTAGAAAAAATTGAAGCTGAAATAGAGAATATAAATCAGCACCGGCGAGATTATCGTGAGGTTTTTGTCGTTGATTATCATTGACTGAAACACCGCGAAAGCCGCGAAAAATGCCGCCATAGCGCCTTTCGTGAGGAAGTACAAAAGGTAGCATAAAGCTGATTTTCCGGTGTACAAAAGCCCGCTGTTGAGAAATCCGAGCGTGCGTTCCCGCAAGGTTTCCGCATCCACATCGGTTACTGCGGGAAATTTTGCGAGAACAAATATCGAGAAAATTATGTAAGTCAAAATCATAACGGCAGCGGCAGAAATTCCCGCCGAAACGGTGAGCGAAAACGTGTATTTCACGCGCCCCGCCCGCTTTACCGCGAATTTGAAATATCCACTTTTCCAATCGTCGTAAAACAGCGCCGCCGCAGGAAATGACGTAATCATCATCACAAAATACCGAGCGCCTTTTTGGTCAATTTTTGACAAAAAATAGTGCAGTCCGGGGAGAGTGTGGTATTGTTCGGGATTTAGATATTCCACCGCGAAAAAGAACATCAAAAGCGTGCAAAGCGCGGTGCAGGCGAGAAATATCAGGGAGAAAACGCTGCGTTTCAGATGACAGCCGAGCAAGCCGAAAAAGTCCTTCATAAGAGTTATCCTCCGAGCATAATTTGCTCCGTTGAGAATTCATCGCCCGTCACCGCGTCAAAGTAGGTCGTGATATTTTCGGAAACCGTTTTTCCGCCGCGCTCCTCGGTTATCGTGCAGTGAAATGCGTAAAACGGTCGCGTTTCAAACCTGCTTGCGATTTCCCCCAAATCATTCTGCGGAATAGCCATATAGACAAGCTCGACGCTGTTCACCGCAACCTCGCCGTCAAAAATTATGCTGTCATATTTCTTCAAAATCAACTCTTTCGCCTTGTCAAACGGGATTATTTCGACTTCCTCAAACGTTTGCGTTTTTGCAATATTGCTGACGGAAAAGCTCTCGATACCGTCCGCGGAAAAACAAATTTCGCACGACGCAGGCACAACAAAACGGTCGTGTTCGCCGTGGTGAACGGCATAGCCCGAATAAGTGGGAATTTCATCAAATTGCGGCCGAAGCTCAATGTAATAAAAATCCTTCGACTTGCGCTTGGCAATACGCTCTGCCGCTTCAATTTCCTTTTGCATCTCGCTTTCGTTCAAGTTATACGGATTTTTTTCACCGATTTTATCTGTTCTTCTTTAAAAACCGCGCCGTAAGCCATCATACACAAGCTTCCCGTGTCGGTGAGGAAATTC
>CAMEQX010000298.1 GCA_945933905.1 uncultured Clostridia bacterium | reverse complement strand
GGCGGGTTTTGCGTGAGGTATTCGTGGATTTCAACCACCGCAAAGCCGGTTTCCTCCAGCATTTTTTTTATCTCGTCAACCGAAAGCGCGATTTCCCGAAAGCTCTCGCCGCCGCGCGTGTAGGAGCCGTCCTCTTCCTCGAAGAAAATGTCGAGGTCAATCGAAACGCCGTTGTCCTCCGCGCAAAACTCGTTTTGCCACACGCAAAAAGCTCCGTCAACATCATAAACAAACGTGTTGTCGGAGAGAATTTCACGGTGCTTGAAAATCGTGTTTACATCAAAAACAAACGCCCCGCCGCGCTTCAGATTTGCCGCCGCACTCCCAAAACAAGCCGCGATTTCCTCCGCGCTTTCGAGGTGATTTATGCTGTCGAGCGTGGAAATCACCGCGTCAACCTCTTCGCCGAGCTCAGCCTTCGTCATATCCTGACAAATCCACCGCACCTTGCTCGATTTGTTTGCGGCAATCGACAGCATCTCCGAGGACGCGTCCAGCCCGATTACATCAAAACCGCGCTCCGCGAGCAGAGTTGTGAGGTTTCCCGTGCCGCAGCCCAAGTCGAGCAGCCGCCGCCCATTTGTGATTTTGCACAAAATTTTCGCATAATATTCGGCGATTTCATCATACGGCACGTTTATTGTCAGCAAATCGTAAACCGCAGCAAAATCGCTGTAGCCGCGCTCGTCACACATTGTTTTTCATACGCTCGAGCACGATTTCATAGCCGCCCGCCGTCTGATAGGTGAGCGTTTTGTTCACGCGGGAAATTGTCGCCGTGGAAGCGCCCGTTTCGTTCACGATTTTGTTGTAAACCGCGCCCTCGCTGAGCATAACCGCAACGCTCAGTCTTTGAGCCATCGCGTCAAGCTCCTGCGGCGTACACAAGTCCTCGAGAAACGCCTCGCACTCCTCCTCGGTTTTCAGAGTAAGAAGCGCTTTGAACAAAATATCCATATTATGCTTGCTTTTTTTCATAATCTTCCCTCCATAATTTCTTGGAATTATAAGCTTGTTAATATTTTAACATAATAAAGTCAAAAAGTCAAGTGCTTTTGTTAAACAAAGTGCTGTTAATTTCCAAATAATAGGATAAAAATACAATTTATGGTAAGAAGCGATACTATGATTTCTGTTCTTAATACAATCTTTATGTTATATTTGTATCAGAGAGGAGGAGTCACCAAAATAACAACTATGATGGAGTGTGAAAAAATGTGGCGAATTGTTGAAGCAGAGGTTTATGTTGACGGGGAAACGGCAAGGAGCTACGGGATAGGCAGCGACAATCTGGAGATTATCGACATTTCCACTCACAAAGACGAGATAAGTGAGTTTGTTGCGCGGCTTAACAGGCTTGGCGCTTCGGAAGCGCACGCATACGAGTTGGTTGAAGATTTTTTGGGAAGATGATGACGCCGAATTACATTGATAAAGACGCCGCCGAAAAAATGGCGGCGTTGTTCTGTTTTGGGTTATCTCGTCAAAGCCGCGATGATTTTTTCCCTGAATTCCTCGTGATGCGGCATTCCGTTTCCAAGCCCTGCTTTTTTCGGGAAAAGCAGCTTGAACGTGCTTTTGTCCCTGAACTCCAAATCACATTTTACCGAACCGAACATTCCCTTTTTGAACTCACATTTTGTGATATCGGACAGCTTGAATATGTGACCGATATCGCGTAAATCTATGCTCGGTGCGATGCCGTCGCGATTTACAAAATTCTCCGTGCTTTCAAGCTCGTGCGGCTCGCTGATATCAACATATTCAAACTTATAGTAAAATTTGGTGTTTGGCGTACAGGTTGCGACAATAAAATAATTCTGCGTTATCCCGATGTACAAATCATCCGTGGCAAATTTGCCCTTCGTCACCTGCAAAACCTTTGGTTCAACGTCATCGAGCCGATACAGCTTGTCGTCCTTCGGCACGCAGTTCTGATAATAACGGAAAATGTGCAGTTCTTTATTAACAACGTGAATCCCCGCAGCCAAGGTTTCCCCCTCGGGAACATACTCCCCCAAGCGATTTTGCATATTGCCTTCATCAAAAATTTCCGACATATCTTTCTCCTTTTGATAAAAAACGCCGTCTTGTCGCGGGAGTAAAAGCTCTTGAAACAAGACGGCGGTTTATTTCGTTAAATTATGCGTTTTTGGACTTTATGAACTCGTCCATTGCTTTCGCGGCGGTCTTTCCCGCGCCCATCGCGAGAATAACCGTAGCTGCGCCCGTTACCGCGTCGCCGCCCGCAAAAACACCCTCGCGGCTCGTCTGACCAACCTCGTCGGCTACAAAACAGCCGTGCTTGTTGGTTTCGAGACCTTTTGTGGTGTTGCGGATAAGCGGGTTCGGGCTCGTTCCGATTGACATAACCACGCAGTCAACATCAAGCGTAAACTCGCTGTCCTTCTTCTCGACAGGTCTTCTTCTGCCGGAAGCGTCGGGCTCGCCGAGCTCCATTTCAACGCACTTCATACCCGTAACAAACTTGTGCTCGTCGCCGAGAATTTCCACGGGATTGTTGAGCGTTTTGAAGATAATTCCTTCTTCCATTGCGTGCTCGACTTCCTCTTTACGCGCGGGCATTTCCTCAAGACCGCGGCGATAAACGATATAAACGTTCTCCGCGCCGAGACGCTTCGCGCAGCGTGCCGCGTCCATTGCAACGTTTCCGCCGCCGACAACCGCAACGCTTGTGTTCTTTTTAATAGGTGTTTCCGCGCCGTCTTTGTACGCTTTCATCAGGTTTACTCTCGTGAGGAACTCGTTTGCGGAGTAAACGCCCTTCAGGTTCTCTCCGGGGATGTT
>CAMEQX010000297.1 GCA_945933905.1 uncultured Clostridia bacterium | reverse complement strand
AATTCCTCGCCGGACAGCTTCGAAGGCGCGTTTTCAAGCTCTTCCTTCGTGAACTTTTTCGCGGTTTCGATACCCATTGACGTGAAAACCTCGTCAGCGTGGTGATGATGGTGATGATGGTCGTGGTCGTGGCAATGACATTCTTCACCGTCTTCGTGGTGATGATGATGCTCGTGTTCATCGTGGTCGTGGTGGTGATGCTCGTGGTCGTGGCAGTGGCACTCCTCGCCGTCTTCGTGGTGGTGATGATGCTCGTGTTCATCGTGGTCGTGGTCGTGATGCCCGTGACAGCACTCCTCGTCATCATCGTGGTGATGGTGATGTTCAAGCTCCTCTTTAAGCAAATCCTCCGCGAACTTGTTTTCATTCTCCATTGCTGCGAGGATTTGCGCGCCGCTGATTTCGTCCCAGTTTGTAGTAACGATAGTCGCGTGGTCGTTGAGCTCCTTAATCATCGCGACAGCCTCCGCGAGCTTTTCATCGGACAATTTCTGCGAACGGCTCAGCACAATCGTTTTTGGCGTTTCAACCTGATTTTTGTAGAACTCGCCGAAATTCTTCATATACATCTTGATTTTTGACGCGTCGCAGACCGTAGTGTAGCTGTTCAGCACGATTTCATCGCTGTCGATATCCATAACCGCCTTGATTACGTCCGAGAGCTTGCCTACACCCGACGGCTCAATCAAAATTCTGTCGGGAGCGTACTCGTCCAGCACCTTCTGAAGCGCCTTTCCGAAATCGCCGACCAGTGAGCAGCAGATGCAGCCCTGATTCATCTCGGTGACTTCAATTCCCGCGTCCTTCATAAATCCGCCGTCAATGCCGATTTCACCGAACTCATTCTCGATAAGAACCAGCTTTTCGCCGTTATAGCCCTCTTTCAGCAATTTCTTGATAAGCGTGGTTTTTCCAGCGCCGAGAAATCCCGAAAAAACGTCAATTTTTGTCATTTAAAAAACCTTCTTTCAAATATTTCGTGTCCATATCGCAAATCGATAAAACACAACTCCACTATATATTGTACCACTTTTTAATCATATAGTCAAGTGTTTCAAAGAAAAACCCCGCGAAAATTCACGGGGCTTTGTATCAAAATCAGATATGCTCGTTGATGTAGTTAATAAGGTGGCCGATTTGCGGCTTGGAGAACTGCGCGTCCGCACCAACGCTCTCGCCCTTAATCCGCATCTGTTCGTTAATCAGCGAGGAGAACAGATAAACAGGGATTTTCTTCAGAACATCGTCGTCCTTAATCTTCTTTGTGAGGTGATGACCGTCCATTTTCGGCATCTCGATATCGCTTATCAGCAGCGAAATCTGGTCGAGAATATCCCCGCCGAGCGTCTTGTGACCGCTGATGTAATCCCAAGCGTCCTTGCCGTTGTCGAAGGAAACAACATTTCTGTAACCTGCCTCGGCAAGAGTGTTTTGGATAAGAGTATTGAGGAACGGCGAATCCTCGGCGATAACGATATGCTTCTCAGCCTTGTCCTCGTCCGTTTTTGTAGCGCCCGTTGCGTCAATAACAGCAGAGCGGTTGATATCCGAAACAATCTTCTCGAAATCGAGAATAAGGATAATTCTGTCTGAGAGCTTAGCAATTCCCGTTGCAATGTTCGACGAGCCGTCGCTGGAAATTCTCGGGGGCTTTTCGATATCCTCCCACGAAATAC
The DNA here is from genome assembly GCA_945933905.1 of uncultured Clostridia bacterium. Lineage (GTDB taxonomy): Bacteria > Bacillota > Clostridia > Oscillospirales > Ruminococcaceae > CAG-115. Next base: position 1,141 of record CAMEQX010000297.1, on the reverse strand, counting down.
GCTGAATTCCCTTCACGGACGAAACGTGGAAGCCGACGTCCATTTGGTTGAAATGGCAGATAATCAGCAAATCGTGGCTCGGGTCGGCGCTTTCCTTATGAAGAACCTTATGTAAATCGATAACCGAAATTACCTTATCGCGCGGCGTGAAAACGCCCTCGAATTCCTCGGGGGAATCGGGCACGGGTATCATCGGCTGATAGTTCATAATCTCGTTGACTTTCGCAATGTTAATGCCGAAATTCTGCGAACCGACCATAAATTCCAGCACCTCAAGCTCGTTTGTACCGCTTTCAAGGAGGATATTATTTTCCATTTCACAAAGCTCCTTAATATTTATTATAATGGCAAATAATCCCAAGCCATTACTTATCATTTCTATTATACAACATTTTTTCCAAAAAATCAAGAGATTTTCCGCGCATTTTTCATCAATTTGCAAAAATTTTTGAAAAAAATCCCTTGACACGCAGAAATAAATGTGTTATAATGAAAAAAAGATATAAGGAGGCGTGTTTTTATGGAAATGTCAATCGCGCAGCTCTCGATGGATATGGCGAGCGCAAACCTTCAGAATGCGCTGTCTGTCGGAATGCTCAAGAAAAATATGGAAGCTACCGAGCAAACTATGGAAGCGTTCACCGATATGATGGCGAATATGCCTTCTCCCGACGGAAGAGGACAGCTTCTGAACATTTTGGTTTAATCGCAAAATCGACAAATGCTCTCGTTTTCGGGAGCATTTTTTGTGCAAAAAAACGGCTCTCTCGCAAAAAGAGAGCCGTTTTTTTCATATTGCACCTCGGAAATAAAGCCCGCGAGTCAGCTTTCCATCGGGCTTTTTGCCGCTTTTGTACATCTCGAAAATAGGCGCAAGCTCGGTTTCGTCGGTGAACTTCAGCACGGCAAAGTCGAACTTTTCCAAGATTTCCCTTTTGTCGCTCATCACCAGCACATCGGGATTGAGCAGCTCGACGGAATTCCCGCCGCAGTGCACCGGAACGCGATTTCCCATTCGGTCGAGAAGCGCCTCGCCGCAAGGTTTTCCCTCGCCGAAGGGCGATTTTCTGCCGCACGGCGCGCCATCTGCAATCGGGCATCTGCGCGTTATCATCAGCGGCAAGCGCCCGTAAGCCAAAAT
>CAMEQX010000296.1 GCA_945933905.1 uncultured Clostridia bacterium | reverse complement strand
ACGGAAAGTCATCAATGGAAGAGCAGTGTATAAAAGCCATAGAGATTGGGATTCCGGACGGAATACTGATTTATTCAGACTCTGAACTGCTTGGACTTGTTTGGAACAATCTGCTTTCAAACGCCTTCAAATTCACGGAAAACGGCGGCAGGGTTTCGGTTGCTCTTACTGCCGATGATGATTTTGTTAACGTAAAAATCAGCGACACAGGCTGCGGAATTTCGCCCGAAACAGGCGCGCATATTTTCGAGAAATTCTATCAGGGCGACACCTCTCACGCAATGCAGGGAAACGGTCTGGGGCTTGCGCTGGTAAAGCGGGTTGTTGACATTATGCAGGGAGAAATCACCGTGAAAAGCGAGGTCGGCAAGGGCAGTATATTTTCGGTTACACTAAAAAGGGGTGAAAGCGTTGGAATGGAAAAAGCTGATTAAGCTACTGTATCCGCCCGTGTGGGTGATTGCTTTGCTCACTCCGCTTTGCACGGCGGCGCTGATTATTGTTTTTATGTTCGGATATGACGAACACCCGCTTGCATACGCGGCATACGTCCTCTCGTTCTACACGCTGACCGTTGTGGTAATGCGGCTGATTAAAGTCCTGCCCAAGCATTATAAATCCGCAAAAAACAAGGTTTATTCAAATCCACTCGGAAACCGCCTTATGACAGATATGCCGTTTCGCACTCGCGTTTCGCTGTATGGCTCGCTTGCGGTAAATCTGCTGTATGTTGCGCTGAATGTAACTTCGGGGATTATATATCAGTCTGCGTGGTTTTATACTCTCGCGCTGTATTACACGATTTTGGCGGTAATGCGGTTTCTGCTGGTGCGTTTTGCAAATCGTGTGGGAATTGGCAAAAACCGTTTCAAGGAGCTGCGCCGTTCAAGGCTGTGCGGTTTTATTCTGCTGACGGTGAACCTGTTTTTATCGGGCGCGGTGCTGATGATTATTTACCGCAACAAAGGCTATGAGTATCACGGCATACTGATTTACATTATGGCAATGTACACGTTTTATATCACAATTATTGCAATAATAAATCTTGTGAAATACCGCAAGCTCGGAAGCCCCTTAATGACAATGACAAAAATCATAAATTTGGCGGCGGCGCTTGTTTCAATGCTGTCGCTGGAAACTGCGATTTTCTCCGAGTTCGGCAAGGATATGCCGCCTGAAAACAAGCAGCTTATGATAATGTTGACCGGTGCGGGAGTAAGCGTGATTATTGTAACGATGTCGATTTTCAGCATTGTGAAGAATACTGTAGAAATCAAGAGAATAAAGGAGAAAGACTATGGAGAATAAAGAAACCTTCAGCTACACCTACTCCGCGAAACAGCAGGAGGAGATAAAGAAAATCCGCGAAAAATATCTGCCGAAAGAGGCAGACAAAATGGAACAGCTTCGCCGCCTTGACGAGAGCGTGACGCGAAAAGGCACGGTTATTTCGCTTATCGTTGGCATTGTCGGCACGCTTGTAATGGGCTTTGGAATGAGCTGCTGTATGGTGTGGGCGGACAAATTTTTCGTGCTTGGGATAATTGTCGGCATTATCGGGATTGCACTTGTTTGCACGGCTTATCCGATTTATAATTATGTTGTGAAAAAGGAACGCGAGAAAATCGCTCCCGAAATTATACGGCTTACAGATGAATTGATGAAATAAAAATCGCCCTGTACCGCTTGGATACAGGGCGATTTGATTATGAATGATTTTGACTTTTTAGCCTTTTCTTCGCTTCTTCAACTGTTTCTCCGTCCCTAACGAGAAAGCTTTCAACAAACTTGTCCTCAATTTTCGTGTAACCCGAAACAACCGCTTCCTCGATTTTCTCATAGCCGCCTACAACAGCTTTTTCAATTTTCTTATTTGACTGCACAAGCTTCGATTTTGCCATATCAGTTTCCACCTTTCATTATTTTTTCGCTCAAAGCTAAAATGCGTTCTGCGTACTTATCCTTTCGGGAAGCAAGGATAGCCTTATAAATCGGGTAATTGATGATTGCCATAAGCATACCGATTATGCCGATTACAATTCCTGCGGGCATAGTGTTCGTAATCCCGAGTTTTGCGCCGATATCGGTCATTACAAGACTCATTCCCGCGCCCATAATGATTGCGCCGATACTTCCGAAAACATACCCGAACACATTGGCGGGGCGCTTAACCTCTGCGTCAAGCTCGCAAAGAAGGTCAAGTTCCTTTTGCGCGCTGTCCTTCTCCATATACTGTGTACGGATTTTCTGCACCATAAATTCTGTGTCGTTTCTGTTCATAATATAACCTCCTGTAAGTTTGTTTTGGATTATGGCTTTATTATACAGTAGCAATATTTAAGAGATGTTTCTTAAATGTTTCGGAAGTGTTAAAGTTTAAAAATTGTTGATTTTTCTGATAAAACGAAAACCGCTGCAAGCACAGCGGTTATACTGTTTGTCGAATTATCGGTTGTCCTTATGTTCCGTTGAAGCAGGTCAACAGAAGATGGCATTAAGGTGGTCACCCGAACAGATTGCAGGTCGAGCGAAACGCGACAAAGAGCCGTTCAGTATCTCCTTTCCAACTATTTACCGTGCAATTAACAAGGGAGCTCTGCCGCCACAGCTAAAGAAAATCATGCGTTTCAAATGGAAACACAAAAAGTGCAAAACCGAAGACAAACGCGGCAAGGAGTTTGCTGCTCATCAGGAACTGGAAGAAGCAACGGGCACGAAAGTGTATTTTTGTGAGCCTTATTCCCCGTGGCAGCGTGGCACGAATGAAATCACCAACGGTCTGCTTCGACAATTTTTCCCGAAAGGCACTTCCTTTGCCGATATTTCCGATG
>CAMEQX010000295.1 GCA_945933905.1 uncultured Clostridia bacterium | reverse complement strand
GATGATATTCTGCATACCCACGCCGAATATCTCGAAAATATATCCGACGCCCGTTGCCGCGGCAATTCCCAAAACCGTTTTTACGCAGTCGGATAAAATATGTCTGCGAATTGAATGATTTCGCGTGAGCTTTTTCTTTGCGGGCTCAGCGTCGGAAATTATGAAAATATCAAGCTCGGGCAAATACTCAAGAACCTTTTCCGAAACAGCAATCTTTCCGAAAAGACGTCTGCGCTTTGAAACGCTTCGCCCGATAACAATTTTTGTAATGCCCGAAAGCCGCGCGTATTTCGAAATCTGATACGCGATATCCGAGCCGTAGGTTGTTTCGATTTTCGCACCGAGCTGCTCCGCGAGAGCGATATTCTCGCGCAGGGCGCCTTTCACCTCGCCGCTCATCGACGAAAACTCGGGCGTTTCCACAAAAAGCGCCGTGAAGGTGCCGCAAAGCGCTTCTGCCATTCGCGCGGCTTGGCGGATTATCTTTTCATTCGACTGCGACGGCGACAGGCACACAAGAATGTGCTCCGCGTCCTCGGAGGTCGTTTTTTTCTCGGGAGAGGATTTTGTTTCTTCCATTTTTATCACCCGATTTAATTATAACCGATTTTTCAGCGCTTTGCAAGTGCTTGTGATAAAAATTGGAAACTTTTTCCGAAAATTATCGAAAAAAATCGCCTTCTAAAAAAGAAAAGCCCGATTTACTCGGACTTCTCCGTGTTTTTACATATTTTGTATATTATCATTATATCACATTTTCCACAAAGATTCCGTAAAGAAAAGCACTTTCGTATTAAGATTGTATAAAAATTGCCAAATAATCTTTGATAAACTATCGCGAAATTGTATTGAAAAAATCGCGGGAATATGCTATAATGAAGTGAATAGTTTTTGAAAATGCGGATTTAGAAAGGAATTTTTGATGAAAAAAACACATAAAAGACTGCTCGCGGCGGCAATGTCGGCGGCTTTGACGGTAAGCTCGGCTTATGTCGCGGAATTTTCGGCGTTTGCGGGCGCAGGCAACGACTATATGACAACTCAGCCCGAGTTTATGCAGACGATTTACAGCGGGCTTTGCGAGGGGATTGAAGAAATTGCCGCGGGAAAGCGCACAAGCTCCGTTATCACGATTGAGCTGCCGGAGCCTGTTTCCTATGACTTTAACAATGAATCCTTCGTCAACTCAAGGCTATCCGACGCGCTTATTGCCGAATATCCGTATGAGCTGTTTTGGTATGATTATACAAATGAAGAAAGCGCTAAAACCGAGTGTTCTATCCAAGTAATTGACGGGGAAAACTATGTCACGGGAGTTACTTTCTCGATACCGTTCTCGAAGGCTTATATGGGCGAGAATGTATTTACCGCAAATCCCGAGAAAATCGCGGCGGCGGCAAAGGCTGCCGAAAACGCGAAGGCTATCGTTGAGGAAAACAAGGACAAGAGCGACTATGACAAGCTCAGAGCCTACAAGGACGCAATCTGCGAGCTGGTTTCCTACGACTTTACGGTAATCGAAAATCCCGACACTCCTTTCGGCGACCCGTGGCAGCTTGTTTATGTATTCGACAACGACCCCGCGACAAATGTTGTCTGCGAAGGCTATTCCAAGGCTTTTCAGTACCTCTGCGACCTGTCATCGTTCAACGACAGCAGCTTCAAATGTACACAGGTATGGGGTAACTCAACCGATATAAACGGTTCTTCAGCTCATATGTGGAATATCGTCACTCTCGGCGGAAAGAACTATCTCGTTGACGTGACAAACTGCGATGAAGGTATGATAGGCGCGGACGACCGTCTGTTTATGAAGGGCGCGGACTCCGCAGACGAAAAGGGCTGCTCGTTCACTATCAATTTGCCCGAAAATCTGACAACCAAATTAAGCTACTCCTACTTTGATTATACCGAGGAATTATACAACAGCGCGCTGCTCACGGTTTCAACCGAGGATTACCTCACGGAAGAACCCGAAAATTCCGAGAAAACCGAGCTCTCGGGCAAGTGCGGCGAGAACATAACTTGGCTTCTCAGCAAAAACGAGGGAAGCGAAACCTATACGCTCGAAATCAACGGAACAGGCTCGATGTTCAGCTATAAAACAAGCGAAATTCCGTGGATTGACTATAACGAGAAAATCACCGATATTGTTATCGGAGCAGATGTCGAGGGCATCGGCGCGTATATTTTCATCAATCCGTTTGATACGCCCGTTCCCGCAAACAGAAAAATCAAGCTCATTGTAAACGAGGTTTACAGCTGGATTGTTGACGGCTCAAAGCTCACGTCGCTCACGGGCGCGAATTTCCCCGTGCTTTTTGACGCGGAGCTTGATGTGAGCGGGCTGAGAGGGAAAAACCTGATGATGTTCTTCTCCGAGGACACAAATCTTCCGACAAGCCTTGAGCTTTCGCTTGGTGAAAAGCACGCGGGGCTGTTCGCAAATCTTTTTGTGGAAATTGACGGAGAAATGTTCTTTTACACGAACGCGAAAATCGCCGAGAACGGAAGCGTGGTTCTCCCGAATGTGACGGCGATGGGGAATTACGCGCTTATGGTGGGCGAATACAGCGACCTTCCCGGCGACGTCAACAACGACGGTATCCTCAACGCAAAAGACTCGCTTGCTATACTCAAGGATTATCTCGGGCTGGAAAACTCGCCTAATCACGATGTTGCCGACATCAACAAAGACGGCTTCGTAAACTCCAAGGACGCGCTTATGGTTTTGAAGATTTTTCTTGGGATTGAGTGATTTCTTGACTAATCATCGGTTTTAGGATATAATACATTTTATAGGAAACAGACAAAGGAGAATTTTTATGACA
>CAMEQX010000294.1 GCA_945933905.1 uncultured Clostridia bacterium | reverse complement strand
ACGAGATAAGGCCACGTGACTGGAGTTCAGACGTGTGCTCTTCCGATCTCCTGCGGAAAAAAGAATCCCTCCACGCACTTTGAGGTGACGACAACAAGGTTTCCCAAGTCCATTAACACAAGAACGGTAAACAGCAGCTTTCCGAACCGCTCCTTTATCGCAAGAAAGATGAACCCGACATAAATCGCGGCAATTATGACGTCAAATATGGGGTTTTGAACTTGCGGGGAAAAGAAACGAAATGAATTCAGCATTACCTGTGAAACTGTTGCGGCGGCGAGCAGGAGCATTGTTACCCCGACGCTGAATCTAAAGCGTTTTCTGAACGAGAACAGAACAAGTATCATGTATGGAAAGGAATTCAGGAATGCGTACAGCATACCTTCCCATACGGAAAAATCAGTATCCATATATTTTCTATCCTTTTTTAACAGTCTGAATGATTTTATTTTATCACAGAAATCCCGCTGTGTCAACCATAAACCGATAGTTTTTGAGCAGAGAACATTTCGTGCATTAAAACTGACATTTGGTGCATAAAATCACACAAGCGCCTTTTTTTATGATATAATAGATACCATAGAATAATCCATAAAAAGACGAGGTGAATATATGCGGATAGCGATATGTGATGATGAAAGAAATGACGCGAATAAAATTCGGTTTGCACTAAAGGACGTTGAAAACAGACTGGAAATAGACATCTTTGAAAGCGGGCAGGATTTTCTTGACAGCATAAAGGACGGCAGACAATACGACCTTGTATTTATGGATATCTATATGGGCGATGAAAACGGAATGGATACAGTACGGGCTATGCAAGCTATATCGCCGGACACGCAGGTCATATTCAGCACAACCAGCGTTGACCACGCGGTTGAGGCTTTTGAGGTAAATGCTATCGGTTATCTTGTAAAACCATATTCCGACGCGGATATCGTGAAGGTTTTTGCGAGGGCAAGCCTTCGCCGTGAGCGGACTAATGACACGGTGCTTGTTCAGGCGGGAAACGACAGAAAGCTATTCCGCAACGATGAGGTTCTGACGATAGAAAGCGACCGTCACTATACAATGGTAACCGCAAAGGACGGAACAGTAAGCCGCTTTCATCTGGGCTTTTCCGAAATTCTGCCGCTCTTTAAGGGGTTTATAGAAATAAGCCGCGGGCTTGCGGTCAATATGTCGTGTATAGATATGATAAAATCGTCTGTGATAACTATGTGCGACGGCAAAAGCTACAACATCGCCAGAGGCAAGAAAGAAGATGTAGTCAAGCGCTACACGGAATTTGTGCTAAATCGCAGCTAGTTTTTTGGTAAATCTGCACAAATCCATAAAATCCATTTTACCTTTTTCCCTTTTCTTCGTATAAATATATAAGGAAAAGGAAGGGGGTTAACAGAATGGATAAAAAACTGAAGCAATTATTTGATTATCAACTGTTTGAAGACAATCCTCGCTTATCCGCAATGCTTTCCCGTACAAAAGAAAAATATGACTTTTCCGGCGACAGAGAGCTTTCGGACGATGAAGTCGGGGAGTTAAACGCGGCGGGTTCGGTTGTCGTCAAGCCGGACAGCGATAAGAGGAACTGACAATGATGGAAGCAGTGAAAGAATTTGAAGCGGTTTGCAAGGAGTATGAGCCGAAAGTTTCGGCGTACATAAGAAATCGTGTGAGCAATCCCATTGAAGCGAAATCCCTGTGCGACATTGTATTTCAAAAGCTCTTGCAGAACAAGGAAGCGTTCAGAAAAGAGCCCGAGTCTGTTTCCCGTTTGGTATATATGACTACAAAACAGACCGTGGAGGAGTATTTCGCGGAGATTTCCGAGGAAACGCAAACGCTTGACGCAAAATCGCTTGACAGACTTGCGGACGCGCTTGAACAGCTTGACGTGAGGTCGCGCGACATCATAATTCTTCACTATTACGCTGATAAAACACTCGAAGAAATAGCTGCGGCTATGGGTATGTCGTATGCTGAAACAGAATTACTGAATAAGGAAGCGCTTGACCGACTTCAAAAGCTTATCGAACTATAAATATTGATTTTTATGAATAAAAACCGAACCTGTATCGACTAAAAACGATGCGGGTTATTCGAGGTTATAATAAAAAACATTATCGGGAGGAAAAAGCTATGAATAACAGCATTTTCAGACAAAAGAGCATCGACAAGATAACATCGCCTGAAAAGCTTGACGATTATATCAAGGTCACCAAGCCGAGCGTATGGATAACGCTTATCGCGATTGTGCTGCTTCTTGCGGGAGCGGTAGTATGGAGTATTTTCGGCGAAGTTGTGATACATAACGAGGACGGCACAACCGAAACAGTCGCGCCGATAACCTTTATAATGAATTGAGAGGTCGTTAAATGGCACAGAAAGCAATAAAGCAGCCGGTCACCAAGGGCGCGGTAAAAGTGCCTGTCGTGATGCAGATGGAGGCTTTGGAGTGCGGCGCGGCTTCGCTTACTATGATACTCGCGTACTACGAAAAGTGGATTCCGCTGGAGCAGGTGCGCGAGGACTGCGGAGTTTCCCGCGATGGCTCGAACGCGCGTAATATACTGCGTGCGGCGCGAAGCTACGGGCTGAACGCAAAGGCGTACCGTTACAGTCCCGAAAGGCTGAAAGAGGTGGGAAAATTCCCGATGATAGTTCACTGGGAGTTCAACCATTTTATCGTGCTGGACGGCTTCAAGGGAAACAAGGTTTACATCAACGACCCCGCGCGCGGAAATATCGTCATGACCTTTGAGCAGTTTGACGAGGGCTACACGGGCGGTTGTCTTATGTTCGACCCGTCAGAGAGATTTGAACCGTCCGGAAAG
>CAMEQX010000293.1 GCA_945933905.1 uncultured Clostridia bacterium | reverse complement strand
TATCCCGCGCCGAAGCCGCTCAAAAGCCACACAAGAATTGTCACCAGCGAAATGCCGATAACCACGGGCACGAAAACCCCCGAAACCTTGTCCGCGACCTTTGCAATCGGCGCTTTTGTAGCGGAGGCGGCGCTCACCATTTTGATGATTTTCGCAAGGGACGTGTCCTCGCCAACCCGCGTCGCGCGGCAGCGGATATACCCCGACTGATTGATAGTCGCGGCGGAAACCTCGTCCCCGACAATTTTGTCCACGGGCACGCTTTCGCCCGTGAGCGCGCTTTCGTCAACCGCCGTTTCCCCCTCGACCACAATTCCGTCAACCGCCACGCTTTCGCCGGGCTTTACGCTGAAAATATCGCCGATTTTCACCTGTTCAACCGGTACAATAGTTTCGGTTCCGTTCTCAATAAGCACGGCGGTTTTCGGCGCAAGCTTCATCAGCCCCCGCAGCGCGTTTGTGGTTTTGCCCTTGGAATACGCCTCGAGCAGCTTCCCGAGCGTTATCAGCGTCAAAATCATTCCCGCGCTCTCGAAGTACAGCTCGTGCATATATTTCATCACGGTTTCGTGCTGTCCGACAGCCTGCGCGTTTGACATCACGAAAAGCGCATAAACGCTGTACCCGAACGCCGCCGCTGCTCCCAGCGCCACAAGCGTGTCCATATTCGGAGATTTGTGGATTATCCCGCGAAAGCCGCTGATGAAGAATTTTTGGTTGATAACCATAATTATCGCGGTTAACAAAAGCTGCGCGAGCGCCATTGAAACGTGGTCGTTCGCCAAAAACGGCGGCAGCGGAAATCCCCACATCACCGCGCCCATCGAGATATACATTAAAATAAGCAGAAAACCCAAGCTCCAGAAAAGCCGCCGCTTCATTTTCGGGAACTCCTTGTTTTCAAGCGAATTGTCCTCTGTATCGGCGGATTTTTGCCCTTTGATTGCCGCGCCGTAGCCCGCTTTTTCCACGGCTTTTATGATATCGGAAGCCGCGCCGCCCTCAACCGTCATCGAGTTTGTGAGCAGGTTCACCGAGCAGTCCGAAACGCCCGAAACCGCTTTCACAGCCTTCTCAACACGCGCCGAGCAAGCCGCACAGGTCATTCCCGTTATATTATAGATTTCCATTTTTTACCTCATCATTTTTCGGAGAATATCGACAAGCTCCTCGATAACCTCGTCGTTCCCTTTTCTGATATTATCCGCAACGCACGTTCTGATATGCTCGTCAAGCAGAACTCTGTCAAAAGAACTCAAAGCCGCCGCAGCCGCCGCGCTCTGCGTTAAAATATCAACGCAGTATTCATCGTTTTCCAGCATTTTCTTTAGCCCGTTTATCTGCCCCGAAATCCTGTTCAGGCGGTTTATCAGCCGCTTTTTCTCCTCGGGTGAACGAAACTTTTTCTTTGAACAACAGCATTTTTCTTCCATTTTCAACGCTCCTTTCGATTATATTATATACTCTATGGGGGTATTTGTCAAGGAGATTATTTCAAAAATACCAAAAATTTTCTGCGAAATTTGTGCAAGATTTTATTAAAAATGCTTGACAATTTAATAAATGTGTGGTAAACTTAATAATATGATAAGCGAGTTTTTTTGAAAGAGGTGATGAAAATGGGGAACAGTATTTACAGTCTTGTGCTGTCGGACGAGGTTGTGGAGGCGGTTGACGCGCTTGCTCACGGAAACGGGCTGTCGCGCTCGGCGATGATAAACAGGATTTTGGCGGAGCGCGTGGCTCTCACAACTCCCGAGATGCGATTGCAGGAAATTCTCGAAGCGGTTCGCGGGGCGATGGGAGAATGCTTTGTGCTGACGGAAATGCCCGGCTCGGCGACAATCAGCGCGCGCTCGTCGCTTAAATACCGCTACAAGCCGACCGCGCGCTATTCCGTTGAAATTTACTCGCATAACGGCAAGAAAGCGGGCGAAATCCGCGTGTCGTTCCGAACGCAAAACGCCGAGCTTATCGACGCGCTGGACGGATTTTTTGGGTGTTGGATTGAGCTGGAGAAAAAGTATATTTCGCGGGTGCTGTCCGAGGATATTGTTTTCACGATAAACGCGGGAAAGTTCACGAGAACGCTCAATATGCCGCGCGAGGATATCTCCGACGACGCTCTCGGCGAGGCTGTCGCGGATTATATGGCGATGCTTGACGGGACAATGAAGGAATATTTCGGCGCGCTTCCCGATGAAAACGAAGCTCGGGCGGCGGCTGAGGATTATTACAAAAAGGCTGTTGAAAAGCAAAAATTTATAATATAAGAAAGGAGAATTCTTATGAATGCAAACAAATTAACTCAAAAATCAGCGGAAGCTGTTCAGGCGGCGCAGGACATTTCGGTTTCTTATCAGAACAACTGCGTTGAACAAATGCACCTTTTCTACGCGCTGCTGAATGACGAGGGCGGGCTTGTGCCGCAGCTTTTCTCGAAAACAGGAATTGACGCGAACGGCTTGAAACAGGCGGCGCTCAAGTTTATCGAGGGAATGCCGCGCGTTTCGGGAAGCGGGCGCGAGGTCGGGAAAATCTATATTTCCTCCGATTTGGACAAGGTTTTCACCGAAGCCGAAGCCCAAGCCGAGCGTATGAAGGACGATTATGTGTCGGTTGAACATCTGCTTATGGCGCTGCTCGAAAAGGCGGACAGCGGCGTTTCGGGGCTGGTCAAGAGCTTCGGTATCGACAAGAAAAAAATTCTCGCGGCACTTCAGGAGGTTCGCGGAAATCAGCGCGTTACCTCGCAAAATCCCGAGGAAACCTACGATGTTCTCAAGAAATACGGCACGGATTTGGTTGAACTCGCGCGGCAGAACAAGCTTGACCCCGTTATCG
>CAMEQX010000292.1 GCA_945933905.1 uncultured Clostridia bacterium | reverse complement strand
TCAAACCAAAAAAAAAGACACTTCAGAATCAAATGAAAAAATAAGTACATTCTATCAGGACGAGCAAAAGGGTACGGGTGACGCGGTTTCGCGCGCAGCTGAGCTGATAAAGAGCGTTGACCGAGTTTGCGTGCTTTGCGGGGACGCGCCGCTGATGAATGCCGAAACGCTCAAAAACGCGCTCCGGCTCCACGAGAAAACAAACGCGGGCGTTACCGTGATTTCGGCGGAGATTTCAAATCCCTTCGGCTACGGGAGAATTATCCGCGATAAATCGGGGAAAGTTGCCGCTATTCGCGAGCAAAAGGATTGTTCCCCCGAGGAAGCGAAAATATGCGAAATCAACGGCGGCGCCTATTGGTTCAACTCGGCGGATTTGCTCGAGGCGCTCCCGAAGCTCAACAACAAAAACGCAAGCGGCGAGTTTTATCTCACGGACTGCGTTGAAATTATCGGAAACGCCGCGGCTTATATCTGCGAACAGCCCGAAACAATCTCGGGCGCAAATACCAGAAAAGACCTCTTTGAGCTTAACAACACGGTTCGCGAGAAAATCCTGTATAAGCTGATGGACGAGGGCGTTTCGTTTATCACGCTGGACGGTATTATTATAGGCAAGGACGTGAAAATCGGCGCGGACACGCTCGTTTTGCCGAACACAATCATCACGGGCAAAACCGTTATCGGCAAAAACTGCGAAATCGGCGCAAATTCTCACATCGAGGACTGCACAATCGGCGATAACGTAATTCTCGACAACGTAAAAGCGGTTTCCTCGACAATCGAGGACGACGTAAAAATCGGTCCGTTTTCGCAGCTTCGTCCGGGATGTGTTATCAAAAAGGGCGTTAAAATCGGAGATTTTGTTGAAATCAAGAACAGCAATATCGGCGAAAACACTGCGGTTGCTCATCTCACTTATCTCGGCGACAGCGACGTTGGACGCGGTGTAAACTTCGGCTGCGGGTGCGTTACGGCGAATTATGACGGCGTGAAAAAGCATCGCACGGAAATCGGCTCGCACGCTTTTATCGGCTGCAACACGAATTTGATTGCTCCCGTTAAAATCGGCGAAAATGCTGCAACGGGCGCGGGCTCAACGATAACGGTTGACGTTCCCGAAAACGCGCTTGCCGTTGAACGTGGAAAAGCGAAAATCTACGAGAATTGGCACGGAAATTTTGAGAGAAAGAAAAAATAACTTGGTTCTATTTGGGGACAATGGGAAAATGTATAATCAGAAAAACGGTTAATAGGGACAAAAAAAGCCTTGACGAAAAGGGTGGTTTATATGAAAGCATTAGTCGTTGTTGATTATCAGGTTGACTTTGTAAACGGCGCTCTTGGCTTTGAGGGCGCGGAGCTGCTTGAGCCTGTTATTGTTGAGAAGATTGAAAAAACGCGTGCTGAGGGCGGAAAGATTATCTTCACGCTTGACACGCATTATGAGAATTACCTCGAAACCGCCGAGGGAAAAAAGCTCCCCGTGCCGCACTGTATTGACGGCTCTGACGGGCACAAGCTTTTCGGAAAGGTCGCTCAGTGCGTTGATATGCGAACGGATATCGTGATAAAAAAGCGCGCGTTTGGTTCAACGGACTTGGCGGTAATTCTGAAAAAGTTCGCGTGGAGCTTTGCGGGCTGGTGACGGATATCTGCGTTGTTTCAAACGCGATAATAGCGAAAGCCTCGCTTCCCGAAGCGAAAATTGTGGTTGACAGCAGCGCTTGCGGCTCGGGAAACAGGCAGGCTCACGAAAATGCTCTCAGCGTTATGCGCGGAGTGCAGATTGATGTGATTTAGGAGAATTCTATGATTACCGAACAGAACTGCACGATGTTGTGCGACTTTTATCAGCTCACTATGGGCAATGGTTATTTCAAATCCAAGCACAAGGACACCATCGCGTATTTTGACGTTTTTTTCAGACGAGTAACCGACAACGGCGGCTTCGCGGTTTGCGCGGGGCTGGAGCAGGTTATCGGGTATATCGAAAATCTGCATTTTGATGAAGATGATATCGAATTTCTGCGAAAAAAGGGGATTTTTGACGAGGAATTTCTCGAGTATCTGCGGAATTTCAAATTCGAGGGCGACATTTTCGCAATCCCCGAGGGCACGCCTGTTTTTCCGTATGAGCCGCTTGTCACGGTGCGCGCGCCTGCTATTCAGGCGCAGCTTATTGAAACGATGCTGCTGCTTCTCGTCAATCATCAGTCGTTGATTGCCACAAAAGCGAACAGGATTGTCCGCGCGGCAAAGGGACGGGCGATTTCGGAGTTTGGTTCGCGGAGAGCTCAGGGCGCTTCGGGAGCTGTTCTCGGCGCGAGGGCGGCTTATATCGGCGGCTGCGGGGGCACTGCCTGCGTGCTCTCGGACAAGCTTTTCGGTGTTCCCGCGACAGGCACTATGGCGCACTCGTGGGTGCAGATGTTTGACACGGAGCTTGAAGCGTTCGAGGAGTACTGCCGCGTTTATCCCGACAGCACGACGCTGCTTGTCGATACCTACAACGTCCTCAAATCCGGCGTCCCGAACGCAATTAAGGCTTTCGACAACGTGCTCAAGCCGCTTGGAAAGCGACCTGTCGGTATTCGGCTTGATTCGGGAGATATCGCGTATCTTTCGGTTGAAGCGCGGAAAATGCTGGACGAGGCGGGCTATCCCGACTGCAAAATTGTCGCGTCAAATTCGCTTGACGAGCATATTATCGCGGACTTGCTGGGTCAAGGCGCGAAAATCGACCTTTTCGGCGTGGGCGAGCGGCTGATTACCGCTTCCTCGGAGCCGGTTTTCGGCGGGGTTTACAAGCTCTGCGGTGTTGAGGAAAACGGTGAAATCAAGCC
>CAMEQX010000291.1 GCA_945933905.1 uncultured Clostridia bacterium | reverse complement strand
GACGGAAAGTTATTACGAAAACGTTGGTTTTACGGCTTCGGACCACGAGCGCTTGAGCAATTCGCTGAAGAAAATTTCGGGGAAGTTTTTGGTTTCGTACAATGACTGTCCCGAAATCCGCGAGTTGTATGATGGTTACGAAATGTACAGCTACGAGCGCTTGAACAATATCCGCCAGCGTTTTGACGGCGGCAGTATGTTCGGCGAATTGCTGATTGCAAACTACGATTTGAACGAGAGGAAAAACGCAAATCCGCAGATGACGCTTTTTGAAATGGAGGACGATTATGGTGACGTTTAACAGCAGGATTACAAAGGGCGGGAACCTTAAAATTTCCGCGCAGTTAAGGGAAATTCTCGGTCTTGAACCGAACGACAGAGTGACCGTAACACTCGATTGTGAATCGCCCGAAGAATTGAAAATCCCGCCGGATTTTCTTGACGAGGCGGGGATTCCCGAGGGCGCAGTTCTCGAGGTTTACGCGGAAAACGGGCGCGTGATTGTGCAGGAGGCTTGCGATGAAACCGTTATATAGATTTTCACTGTCAACCGCGAAAAATACCGATGAAATTGCAGCTTGGCGAGATAGCTTGAACGAAAATATCCGCTGTCGGGATTATCTCGACGAGCAAGTGAGAGCGCATTTTGACGGTATGAATTTGCCCGATGAGTGCGCCGAAAACGCTGTTAAAGAGTTTGGTTACGACCGTACTATGTGGGTTATCGCGAATACAATTCTCGAACGAAAAGGCGACGGCAGATTTCACCGAGAAAACATCGATTGGGCGAGAAATTTCAATATCCCAAACAGCAGCAGAAACAGCGAATTTGCACTGAATTCGCATAGCTGCATTGTTGACGGGCTTGCGGGGCAAGTGCAGAAAATGTACGCGAAATTAAATCTGTTTTCCGGCAAGCAAATTGTTCAATCTAACGAGCCGCAGGATTACACGGGAAAGCTGTTGATACTCCGCGATACAGCCCTGAAAGAGGAGTTTCGCACGCCGGAAAATCAGCTGTTTTTTGCGGAAAGCGGGTTCGGGTGTTCGCCGGATAAAATCGGCAGAAAGGTGTTCGGGCAGTTCCTCTCGGACGGTGAAAAAACGCATTTTTACCGTGAGGATTTTCTCGGAGAAATAGCCGATGAGCATATTCCCAAATGGGCGCGGGAACGGCTTGCAGAGCTGTTCGAGGATAAATTGAAGGAACAAAATACTTCGCCCGAAATCAAGATGTAAAGCTGCATAGAAATTTGCGGTTTTTGCATAAATAAATGCAATTCGGCGCACAGTTTTCGTCAAATTTATTCAGAATCGAGCCACAAAATATTGTCGAAATTAGAATTGAAATTTGGCGGTGCGATGCCGAAAAAACAAGGAGGTACATTATGAAAATTGATGTCAGAATCAACAGTCTGACGCCCGGCGAAGGTAATGTGAAGGCGATTGCTTCGGCAAATCTGGACGATTGCTTTGCGGTCAAAAATATCCGCGTTATCGAGGGCAAGAACGGTCTTTTCGTGTCGATGCCGTCGTACAAGGGCGCGGACGGCGAGTATCACGACCTTTGTTTTCCCACTCCGCCCGAGATGAGAAAACAGCTTAACAACGCGGTGGAAGAGGCTTACAAGCAGGCGATTGTGCAGCTTCAGGAGCAGTCAAACGCAAATTTTACTCAGTCGGAGCAGATGAGTGAGTCTGCTCCGACAATGACTATGTAATTTATTTTTGGAGGTTTTTATGAGAAATTTTTTCAAGAACACAAGAACTAAAATTCAGGCAAAAATCTTTCGCGCGGCGGTGCTGATGCAGGAAAAGCGCGGCGAGAATTTCGTTGACAGTGGTATCAAAATCCTGATTGCAGTCGTAATCGGCGCGCTCTTGCTCGGCGGTTTGTACGCACTTTTTGGCGATACAATTATGCCCACAGTTACGGAAAAAGTCGAGGATATGTTCGACTTTAACGGCTGATGATTGGCTCTGTGGTGCAGTTTGCCGCGATTTCAATTTTGCTTGGCATCGGTTCCGTTTTGGATATCAAAACCCGCGAAATCCCGGATTGGATAAGCGTTTTTATCGCGCTTTCAGCGGTAATAAATTTCCGACCGGAGAATTTGTGGGGACTGGTTGTCGCCGCTGTTTTCTTCGTCACCGCGCTTGTGACGGGGAAAATCGGTGGCGGTGATGTCAAGCTGATTGCGGCATTGAGCGTGGTTTGCGGACTTTGGGGAAGTTTCTCGCTGCTCCTGTTCGCGCAGACTGCTATGCTCATTTTTTACGCGGGAAATTATTTTTTCTGCAAAAATAACGGCAAAACAGCAAGCAAAACCTTGCCTTTTGTGCCGTTTATTTTTATCGGTTATTTGTGTTCGGCACTCATTTTTTGAAAGGAATATGGCAATGAAATTCTTAAAAAACAGAACTGTTCTCGGCGTGGTGTGTATTATAATTTCGCTGATTATTTGCTTCACGATTACGCCGCTTTTTAACGCGTCAAAGAGCAGTACAATGCGGATTGTGCGCGTGAAGAACGACTTGAAAATCGGTCAGGAAATCACGGCAAAAGACATCGAAATTGTTGAAGTCGGCGCGTACAATTTGCCGTCCGAGGTGGTGAAGAAATCCGAAGCTGTTGTCGGGAAATTTGCGGCTGCGGAGATGTTCAAGGGCGAGTATGTTCTCGCCGCGAAAATAAGCGACACTCCCGCCAGCGAAAACGCGTATCTGTACGGCTTGACGGGTGAAAAAAGAGCGATTTCAATCACAATTCCCTCGTTTGCGGGCGGGCTTTCCGGCAAGCTAATTTCGGGAGATATCGTGTCGGTGATTGCGGTCGATTACAGGGAAACAG
>CAMEQX010000290.1 GCA_945933905.1 uncultured Clostridia bacterium | reverse complement strand
CTTCCTCAAAGCGCTTTGCGGCGAACGCCTTTGCGGAAGAGTTGCCCATAATTCCGACAACCTCGGGGTGATTTTCGTCACCCAAAACGATAACCGAGCTGTTTTCCGAAAGCCCGCTCACAATGCCGTGAATTTTCGCGACATAGGGGCAAGTCGCGTCCAAAACCGCCTTGCAGAGCCGCTGCGCATTTTCTCTTTCAGCTCTGGGGACGCCGTGAGAGCGAATTATCAGCACCTCTCCCGCCGCCTCGTCAACCGAATTCACCGCGCAAACGCCCTTTTCGTGCAGTTCCTCGACAACGGCCTCGTTATGTATAAGCTCTCCGAGCGTGCAGACTTTTCCGTGAATTTCGGCGGCTTTCTCGGCGATTTCCACCGCTCGCCTCACTCCAAAGCAAAATCCCGCGTTCTCGGCAATCTCAATCCTAATCATCTTAATCTATCAGATTTCGGGAGCATTTTCCTTGAGTTTTATAATTTCTCCCATAATCATTTTGCTGATTCTGTGTATTTCGTGCCTGTCCTCGATGTTGATGGAAAAGTTCTCCGCGGGGAGAAGCTCGCCTATCGACACGATGACCTTTCTGCGAATTGCGCGTTTTTTCCCATACCTTATAAATACAGGGGCAACGGGAACTCCCGCCTGCGCCGCGACCATCGAAACTCCGCTTTTCGGCTTTCCGAGCTCGCCTGTTTTTGAGCGCGTGCCTTCTGGGAAAATCACGAAATTCCAGCCCTTTTTCAGCCCCTCGAGCGCCTTGTCAATTCCCGAAGAATCTCTCGCGCCGCGTTTTATCGGGTAAGCGTGAAGGTGCCGCAAAACCCACGAAACAAGCTTGTTCTTCTGAAAAAGCTCCTCTTTCGCCATAAACGTGCAAACGCCCTTGAACACAATCCCCACCATCGGCGGGTCGAAATTTGAAACGTGGTTTGACGCGATGATAACGCCGCTTTTCTTGGGAAGATTTTCCTTCCCGAGCACCTTTATGCTGAACTTGATGTGATAAATCAGCCACAAAACCGCGCGTCCGATGTAGTAAAACATATCACAAACGCTCCTTAACCGTTTTGCAGACGAACTCCACGCTCTCCTCGAAATCCATACCCGTGGTATCCGCGAGAATTGCGTCGTCCGCTTGTTTCAGGGGCGCGTTTGCCCTGTGAGAATCGTTGTAATCGCGCTTGTTCAAATCCGAGAGAACCTCCTCGAACGTCGTCGTGCTGCCCTTTTTCAAAAGCTCGTCATAACGCCGCCGCGCGCGTTCCTCGGGGGACGCCGTGAGGAAAATCTTCACATCGGCGTTCGGCAAAACCACCGTCCCGATGTCGCGTCCGTCCATAATCACGTCGTTGTTTTCGGCAATTTCGCGCTGTAATCCGAGCAGCGCCGCTCTGACCTCTGCAACCGCCGAAACCGCACTTGCCGCCATAGAAATCTCCGGCAGCCGAATTTCCTCGGACACATCGCGCCCGTTCAGATAAACGTGCTGCGTGCCGTCAACGAGGCGAATTTCCGCCTTAATTCCGCCCAGCGCGTCCGCGATTTCGCGGGGATTGTCCAGACTTGCGCCATTCTCAACGCAGTAAAGCCCGACCGCCCGATAAAGCGCGCCCGTATCGCAGTATATGAACCCGAGCCGCCGCGCACACTCGCGAGCAACCGTGCTTTTTCCCGCGCCGACAGGCCCGTCAATCGCGACAGAAATATGCTTCAAATTATTCACTCCGAACCGAATTTAAAGAGTATTTTGGGTAAAATGCAACAAATTGTTGAATAAAACACGCTCAAAATCCTTTGTAATCATCTTATTATAACACGTTTTTTTCAAAATTGCAAGAGCTTTTTGCGAGTTTTTCGCAGAAATTTCTAATCTGAACATATTTTACAACAATTTCGTACACTCGAACAAATATTCCGCTGCATTTTCGTGCAAATCCACGAATTTTCACGCGTTCTCCCCCGCGATTTTCGCCGTTGCGAAGGCGATTTGCAGGTTAAAACCGCCCGTGTAGGCGTCCGCGTCAATGATTTCTCCCGCGAAAAACAAGCCTTTCGCGGCGCGGCTTTCCATTGTTTTCGGGGAAATTTCGCTTGTTTTCACGCCGCCGCGCGTGATTATTGCCTCGTCAATCGGGCGAAAACCGCTGATATGCAAGCGCAGTTTTTTCAGCAGATTAACTAAAGTTTTCCGCTCGATTTTAGTGATTTCGTCGACTTTTTTCTCGGGTGAAATTCCCGCCAAATCCGCGAAAACACCGACCAATTCCGCGGGCAAAAGCTTTCGCAAAACCTCGCGAAGCGGCTTCCCGCGGTTCTCCGAGAACTCCCGCAGCAAGCGCGCGTCCAGCTTTTGCTCCGAGAGCGCGGGCTTCAAATCCAGCACCACGGAATAGCGTTTTTGGCGCATTTCGGGAATGTGCGCGGAGGCGCTCAAAATCGTTGCGCCGCCCAGTCCGTCCGCGGTGAAAGCGACCTCGCCGAAGTCCTCGTAGATTGTTTTTTCACCGTCAAGCAGCTTCACGGCGGTGTTTTTCAAGGTCAAGCCGCACGCGCTTTTCACCCATTTTTCCTCCGTCACCAGCGGCACAAGCGACGGCGTAGGCTCGATAATCGAATGTCCCGCCTGCCTTGCGAGAGCGTATCCCGAGCCGTCCGAGCCGGTTTTCGGGTAGGATTTCCCGCCCGTTGCCAAGATGACGGAGCTTGCCAAAAACTCGCCGCCCGATGTTCTCACGCCTTTGCAGACGCCGTTTTCCAAAATCAGCGAGCGCGCGTTTTCGCGAAGAATTTTCACGCCGAGCCGCCGCAGCTCCTTTTCCAGCGCCGCGACAGATCGGAAGAGCACACGTCTGA